>JBGSHR010000001.1:0-1818 GCA_041752155.1 Thiobacillaceae bacterium
CCGCGCCCAGACCTATCGAGGCCAGGCCCTCAAGCTGTTCCCCTGGGTGTGCGGGCGGTGCGGGCGCAGCTTTACCAGCCAGAACCTGGGACAGCTCACGGTGCACCACAAGGACCACAACCACGACAACAACCCGGCCGACGGCAGCAACTGGGAATTGTTGTGTCTGTACTGCCACGACGCGGAGCATTCCCGCGACCTGGACGCGCCCCTGATCGCCCGAACCGCCGCCTCCCACGAGCCGGCGACCGCCGCCAGCCACTCGCCCTTCGCCGGGCTCAAGGATTTGCTCAAGGGCCAGGATTAGCGCGGCGCGTCATCCCGCTCCTTGGGCAAGCTCTCCACCACCCGGCGCAGCTCGCTGATCTCGCCGCGCAGGGCGCGGATGTCCCGGTGCAGATCCCGCCGCAGCTCTTTTTCTTCCTCGCCCACCAGGAGCGCGGCGATCTTGGCCATCACCAGAGACAGCAGGGCATAACCGAACAGGACGATGAACACGGCAAAGGCGCGGGAGGCGTCGGTGGTGGGGAAATAGTCCCCATAGCCCACCGTGGCGGCGGAGATGAAGGCCAGCCAGATGCCCTCGCCATAGGTATGCACCGTCGGCTCCAGCCAATAGAAACCGCCGCCGGCGCCGGCCAGGGTCAGCATCGCCATGAACAACAAACCACCCAGGCCGCCAGGGCGCACGAGACCGGTAAGAAAGCCGGTGAGCCGGATGAAGGCGGTGCCCTGCCAGACCAGACGCAGCACCCAGTCCAGCCAGGAATCGGGGGTGCCGACCTGGGTGAGGTTGAGGGTGGCACCGACAACGATGAGCACATGCATCCAGTTGCGGCGCAGATAATCCAGGCGGTGGGGGTAGAGGGCCAGCATCACCGCCAAGTGGGTGGCGAAGCCCAGGGCGATGGCCAGAATGAACCACCAGCCCAGGCTGAGGATGGAGGCCTCGGCCGCGGACAGTTCGATGTAGAAGGCGGGGATGGCCAGAAACAGCACCGCGAACAACGGCGCACTGAGCCAGTGCTCCAGGACATGCAGGCGCGACGAGGCATCGAAGGGCAGCCCGGCCATGCCATAACGCAATAGAAAACGATGCAGTGGCGTCATGGTTATCCTAAAAACCTATCCCTTGAAGATGCAATACACCGTGCCGGAGCGTGGAATGATAAACAGCGGGCCAGACCCTCGCCATGTAAATCCGCGCCTCCATGGATAGTCAAACCCACCCCCGGCCCAAGAGCGGGTGAGGCATGCCGCATTTCAGCGCCGCGCCGAGATGAGCAGGTTGCGCGGTGTCAGGGCGGCATCACAGAACTGGGTCAGACCGACCCGGTAGCCCCGGCGCTCCAGGAACAACAAGCGGTCCAGGGCCAGCCAGACCTCCAAGGGGCGGCGAAATGCCAAGCGCACCAGGTTCAGCCGCATCACCTCGCCCTGGCGCGCCCAGCCCAGGCGTTCATACCGCTCCCAGTCCAGATCCGCGGGCAGTTCCAGGCCCTCGCGCCGGGCCAGATTTTGCAGCCAAGCGGCGAACCCCAGGGCGCGCCAAGGCCCGGGCACCGGCATGAAGGTGACGCCGCGCGCCACCCCTGCCCGTTCCCAACGCAGCTCCAGGAAGGCCAGCTTCCAGGCCATGTCCTGATCCCGCTGGCGCACCTCCCGGGCCCCGGCGGTAACGGTCTCGCTTACCGCCAGATGCAGCTCGTCCCGGTTCAGGTCCAGACTCGCGTCGGCATTAAGCGCTTGATAGCGGGGCGATGCGGTGCGGTAGTAACAACAGGGGGCCAGGTCCAGGGCGTTTGCCCCCTGCGCTAC
>JBGSHR010000002.1:0-7156 GCA_041752155.1 Thiobacillaceae bacterium
GCACCGGCGCCGTCACGGCCCCCCCCGCCTACGAACCGGTGGCCAGCCTGCCCACGCGCCTGGTGGACGGCTGGGTGGAGGTGCGGGACGACCGCTGGGATGAATGACGCCGACGATCATGGCGGTCCGATTCACCGCCACACCATTCCCGCCCCCGTCGGGGAAGGTGTGTGATTTCCCCTCTCCCATCGGGACAAGAAAGCCTCGGGGACCGACCGGAATACGGCCTGCTGGCCCGTGTGCCGGGCATCGGCCGCATTCTCGCGGCCATCATCCTGCTGGAAACCGGCCCCATTGAGCGATTCGCGGCGGTTGGCAACTACGCCCTTGTGCTAGAACGGCCGCGATCTTTAGCCAGAATGCAAAACGGGAGCCGAAGCTCCCGTTTCTAAACGGCTTTGGGTATGAATCAGGCTGATGCCTGTTGCTGCTTGCGACGAAGGGAAAGGCCAACCAGTCCCAGGCCAGCAAGCATCATGGCGTAGGTTTCGGGTTCGGGGATAGGGGAAATGTTCAGCGGGTTCCCGCCTTCGAGTCTGATGTTGTCGATGGCATGTTGTGTCGATAATGAAGAAGCAAACTGAATGTGCAAGCCATTCAGGCTGAACACGTTGGCGAGATAGCTACCGTGTTGCGCCCCAACCGCCACCGTCCCCTGCGAGAGAATCTGGCTGTAGTCGCCATTGTAGATACGGACCGCAACGTTCGAATTCACCCCCGCCCAAGCACCCAGGTCAAAATCGTACAGCGTCACGCCAGCAGCATTGCCGAGAAGCGGCATGAGGCCAATGTCGCCGACCGGCTCACTGGTATAGGAAACGCCCTGTAGGTCACTGAAGCCCATTGCGTAGATGGCCGTTTGGTCTGTGATGGTCGCGTTACCCCAACCTGACTTGCTATAAGCGGAAAGCACCAAATCTGGAACTGAATAGTTAAGGGCTGGCCATGTCGCCGAATAGTTGCCTGCGGTATGCCACGGATCCACAGTAACCTCTGCGGCCTGGGCGCTGGCGATTGACAGTGCCAGAACCGACGTTGCGGCAATCATTCCAAGAATGTCCTTCATTGCTATCTCCGAAAAAATCACCTCAGCGACTAAGCAAACTGCATGCCACCAAGCACAACTTATTTAATATCAATAAGTTGCGAAATCCAACTCAAGGATCATGGATTTTGTGTAAAGCATTTCGACTCTTTGGGGACGAGTTGGGGCGCACAGCGTACGGCGGTTTCAATTCCCAGGCGCAACACCCCTGAGTCCATGAATTTAGGCGAAGGGTGGATGGATAGAGGCCAGCATGCGTGCGAAGAGGCCCAAGCGAAGGAAGGGGCCCAAGGGGTCAGCATCCCATGACGCCAAGTTAAGGCTCGGGGCGAGCACAGTCGCCGTATTGCTCCCTCTCCCGCCTGCGGGAGAAGGGAGAAAGGCGCGGTTGGCCTTAACTTACTGCCATGGGAGTCAGTATCGAATTGCCGGGCGAGGGGGCATGAAAAACAAACCGACTCTGACCGTTTTGACTCCTCTCCCCCAGGCGGGATAACCAGCGACTTGGCCGACGTAGTTCGGCGGCCTACCAGCGCATCCTGGAACGCCGGCAACTCGCGCCCGCCATCACCGAAGAGGAATTCCGCGCCGTCCGTGAAGCGGGACGCCCGTGATCGCCGTTGTCGATGCCAGCGTCGCCATCAAGTGGTTCCGGCACTTCAAGCCCGATGAAGCCCAGGACGACCTGCTGGATTGGCAGAACATCGAGCGCCGCACCCTGCATACCCCCGGCGCCACCCTCATCACCGCCGACCGGCGCTATTTCGACAAGGCCGGGGAAGAAGGGGGGATTGTCTTGCCGGCTGATTGGGTGGCGGGGTGATGAAACAGGGCCCAAGGGGTCAGCATCGAATTGCCGTGGCGAGGGTGGCAAGAAAAACAGGCTGACGCGGTTCTCCATGGCGCCAAGTGAGGGATCGCCCGCAAGCGGCTGCTACAGCTGATTCAGTTCATTCAACACCGCGTCCGCCGGGAAATATTCGCCGGCTTGCCCCCTTTGGGCTCTCTGATTCGATATGCGTCGCAAAACGATGATCGCCCAGAGACAGGTGTTTTGCGGGCCTCTGGCATGAAAGGGAGGCGGGTTTCGCGGGGTGCCGGGGAAATTCGGGCGGAAATTACCGGTTGACAATGGACGAATTGGGGCGGAGAAACTTGCAAAAACGATGATTGAGTTTTCAATCCTTAAGGAGCACGCCATGAATGGACGCAA
The DNA here is from genome assembly GCA_041752155.1 of Thiobacillaceae bacterium. Classification (GTDB taxonomy): domain Bacteria; phylum Pseudomonadota; class Gammaproteobacteria; order Burkholderiales; family Thiobacillaceae; genus PFJX01. The sequence goes on from JBGSHR010000002.1 coordinate 2,259, forward strand.
TATTTCTGCACTGACTGTCGCGCTGGGCCTGCTGCTGGAGCCAGCCGCTGGTCATGCGCAAGGCCGCTGGGTCGATGGCCAACTTGAAACACACTCCTCGCACACCGACGGCAGCGCGGGTACCTACGACCTCATGTACTTCCATCACGACTTCGTGGGCCTTGAGGACTCCTCGTTGGGCTTGGCCTCGCCGTATAGCCTGGCGTCGGAGCGCTCCTCGGTCGGTTACGGCTGGATTCGCGCAGTAGGTTCCGCAACGGCTGTGTCTGGCCAGTTCGGCGCAATTGGCGTGGGCAGCTGGGCCCTGTACCAATTTACCGCTGCCTTCACCGACGCGCTGACCATCGATGCCGCCGGCCTGACCGGGCAGTTGGGCACCGTCACCATGGGCATGGTGGTTGACGGTTTTCTGTCAGCTGGCGGCGATACCGACGGCGATCCAATCTTCCCGTGCTGCGGTTCGGGCGCAGGTGGTTTCGGAGCCGACTTTGACGGACCTGGCCTTTCCGCAGAAACGAGCGCCGGCGTCAGCCACCCGGGAATTCCTGGAGGTGACCCGGCCGGCCTCTACATCCAGGACCACTTGGTCGGGGGCGTGGTGACCTTCACCTTTGGCACGCCATTCGAGATCGGGGCCAACATCTCGCTGAGCGGCGTTGCGCAGGCCGGGCTTCCCGACACTTCCGGACCCTACCTGTCTTACGCCGCGTCCATGGTCGGCGATTTCGGCAATACCCTGACCTGGGCCGGGCTTTCTGACCTGCGTGACGCTGCCGGCGAATCGGTCCCGGACTTCAGCGTCACGTCGCTGTCTGGCACCGACTACCGCTTCGCGATCGCAGCGCCACCGGTGCCCGAGCCGGCGGCGCTGTTGCTGTGGGCCACCGGACTGGCAGGCCTGCGCTACGCAACACGCCGCCGGTTTGCCTGACCCTCCACTGTGGCTCAAGGGGTCAGCACCCCATGGCGCTCCTCAGCATCACGCCACCAACCTGACGTTCAATCCGGCAACACGCTGAAACGTGGCATCGCCGGTAAAAAACAGATGCTCAGCCCCCAACTGCAAACATGAAGCAGCCTGCAATGCATCCGGCGTGCGCAGGCCGTGCCGGGCGCGAATGACTGTGGCCAACTCCACCACATCGCGCGTCAGCTCCACCCAGATCAGGTCAGGCCGCGCGAAGAAGGCGTCAAAAGCCGCCAGGGTTGCATGGTCATCCAGCCGCATCGGGCGAATCCGACATTCCAGCCACGACAAGCGACTGACTGCCGCCCCCAATTCGGGATAGGTCCGAATCGCCTCGGCCAGAGCCGCATTGACCTGGCTGGCAAACGGGGGCGCGCCTTCAATGCGGTAGATCAGCGCATTGGCGTCAAAGAAGGCAATCAAGCATCGCCCCAGGCATCACGTTCCGCCTGAACGTCGGCGTCGATCTCGGCCTTGCTACGGGTGCCTGCGGCTGGCTGGCTTAGCAGCCACTGAACCGCGCTCACGCCCGACGGCGTGGCCGCTCGGCCATGCAGCAGACGCTGGTACTCCTCCTCGGATAGCACGACAGCGGCGGGGCGATTGCGCTTGAGGATGTGCAGCGGGCCGCGCGACAAACCCTCTTCAATGGCTGCCATGCCACGGCGTTTGATTTCAGAGGTGGTAACGGTATTGTTCATGGCGCCATCCCGTACTATAGAAGGCGTAATTGTATCCATAACAGTACCGTTCAAGTGGCGCTTGGGTGAGTCGAATTGCCAGAACGAGGAACATGAAAAACAAACCGACGCTGACCCTTTTTGACTATTTTTTGCGGGTTACTCGAAAAGGAATGGGAATTCTGCATGGCTGCCGTTCCTAATTCTCCGCAATAGCGCATCGGCGCAACATTCTTCTCCCTCTTCATGGATAGCCAAGTCTAAGTAGAAGTTTTTTTCGTCGTGCTTTGCGAATATTATCCAATCGCCCGTCAGCCCTCGCTGTGCTCGCTCCTCGAAGCCCTGAACCACAAGGTGGTGCGTAAGATAGTTAGGCCAGATCTCAGGGTTTTCGCCGTAATTCTCAGTAACCTCATCAAGCAGTTTTGTAAGGTCCTTATTTCCACCATCGTGGAGGTTCCAACGCACGCCAACGTTCTGCGGAACGTGCTTAGCAAGAAAGAAATGCTTGTGCCAGAAGGGATGTAGAGGCTTCTTCTTGAACTGTTGCGCTGCCTTAGTATGTGAGCTTGGTCTAACCCCCTCTAGATAATCCAACTCATCGAGCACCGAGAAGTAGTCGAAGTACGGGTCTGATGTGTCAAGCAACCTGAATGCGAGTGCAATGCTTATCCTGTCCCAGTACGAGCGGCCACGTACAGCCTCTGACTTCAGCTTCTTCAACTGCTCTCTATCCAAGCTTATGGACATCATCTTTCAGCTATCCGTCTAGCAAGTGTGTAGGGCGGAATAGCGTAGCGTATTCCGCCGGATGAAACATACGGCGCAATGCCCTTCGGTTATTGCGCCCTACGTGGGCTATTATCTGAGATGGATTTCAGCAACTGCTTGGCTTGCTGCTCGGCGGCAGCTAGTTCAATTGGGTCTAATTTTCCACAATATACCTTGAGGTTGCCTGTGTCAGTTGTGTCTACCCTTTTGTGTCCTTGCTGAATAATGGCAATGCGCCAAGCGCAGCTACCGATAGGATTTTTTTCACTGAGGCCAAAAGCGTAGTTTCGTTGGGCTTGATAGTTGCCTTGTATTGCTAGCCATTCTTCGTCCTCGGATAAATCCTGGACCAGGTAAGGTAGATCACCTTTGTCAAATACACCAATTGCTTCTGATGCCGTGTTCCAGAACTTAAGACGCGGCATTGTTATTCCTGCAATATCAACTTTCCCAGAAAGTTCTGTCGCGGCATCAGCAGCCGTTTTTTCTTCTTCATAAGTTAGGGCTTCACACTTCGCGCTAAGGCCGGCTTCCCATTCCTTGATCTTGATTTTTGTATTCAGCATTGCTTCTATGCATGGTCTTAATTTTTGAGGTGTCTGTGATGAGGTGCCAGCAAATGCTGTGCTGATGGTGTCTTCGGTGCTGAGATTCGCCTTGGACGGTTTTTCTTGATCAGCCTTTTGGCTGCATCCTGCCATTAGCAATACAAATGTGATGACTGCAATTTTGGGCATTTTTTATCCTTGGGCTTCGTGCGCCAACGCTGGGTGCAGGCTGAGTAGGGCCAGACATTACCTAAGCTTCAATGGTTGATAGCAAACTAAAGGGGCAGGCTCACATTCCCTCACTTCGCCAACGCCACCGGCACATAAGGGCTGGCGGGATTAACGGTGAGGGTTTGCGTTGCCGGGTGAAGAACCAAATCCATCATTTCCATGGGCACCGCACCGAATAGAGGCTCATCGCCCATGACCAGGGCGGAGAGATCACAGTAGCGGTCGGCAAAGTGGATACGGAGCGGGCCGATCATGGGAACCGACTTGCGCGTACCGTCGGCCAGAATGATTTCGCGCGTGCTGACTTCTGTAGTGTCAAATCCGAGTTGCAGCGCCAGATGTTCCGGCAGCGTAAAAAACACGGAGCCGGTATCGACCAGTGATTTGACGGCCAATTGCCTCTTGTTGAAGAGATTCTCGACGGCGATGTCCGCGTAAGTGATGCCCATGTCGTTACCTCGTTTGTTGTGATTTAGGGATAAAGCACCTTGGGTCCGGAGCCTGGATTAGGGAGCCGCTAATCAATTCGTGTTCGGTCATTCCGGCGAAAGCCGGAATCCAGCCAAATCAAGGCGCTGGACCCCGGCCTACGCCGGGGTGACGAATAAATCAGCGTTTCGTAAGGCTGGCTTCCGGCCTGAGCGAAGCCCAGTTTATCCCGTGTAGATCGAAGGGTCAGCATCGAATTGCCAGGACGTGGGTGGCGTGAAAAACAAGCCGACGCGGCCTCCATGGCGCCAAGTGAAGGATCGCCCGCAAGCGGGCTCCTACATCTGCTTCAGTTCATCCAAACCGCGTCCGCCGGGAAGTATTCGCCGGTCTGCCGGGCCTCTTCCCGGGCGGCCAGCCCCCGTGCAATGAAGGCCTGCTGCATCTGGCGGCGTTCGATGTTGGCCCGGATGGATTGTTCGACAAATTCAGCCAGGGTTTCGCCGTCCCGCAGGACGCTCTCGGCGCTGCGCCGCAATTCCGGATCGACGCGCAGGGAGGGAATGGTGGCGGTTTTCATGGGGAGGTCCGTTTTGCGTTGCAGATGCAATGCAGCATGGCCGATGGGTGGGTGGGGCACAACCCGGGAAGGGGAGTCGGCCCGGGCTTGCCGGCGGGGCGTGATGGATGAGGTGTCGATTCCCGGCCTTTGTCGCGAATCCGACAAGCCTTGCCCTCGGCCTGCTGGGGCGGAACCCGCGCCCGCAGGGCGAAGTCAATTCACGACACGCCCTGGCACGCCACGTGCAACCATCCCATCCATTGCCGGCCCCGCCCGGCGTCCGCGAACACACGAAAGGAAAACCATGAGCCGTTTCGAGATGGGCGATCTGGTCTATGCCACCCTGGACTTGCGCAACGAACCCCTGGAGGAGACTGGCGAGAGCGGCATTCCCGGCCTTGCGCCGGATGAGTTGCTGGCCGCCGCCGGCACGCGGGGGGTGGTGGTGAACGTGGGCCACGTGGAGGCCAGCCCCAAGGAGGCGATCTATCTGGTGCGCTTCGAGACCGGCCCCGGCGGCAGCCTGGCGGACCCCATCGGCTGCCTTGCCGAGGAGTTGAGCCAGGGGGAGTTGAGTTCCGGCGAGGCGGCATGAGCGAACTGAGCGGGGCGACGGCGGCCGAGCTGATCCGCGCCTATCACGACCGCACCAAACACCAGCTGGAGCGCTACGCCGCCGGCCCCGGCACCCTGGATTGGGACGCCCAGCC
>JBGSHR010000003.1:0-6459 GCA_041752155.1 Thiobacillaceae bacterium
CGGAACTCCTGGTCCACGACCACGACGACGATCCCGAGGCCCATCCGGAACTCGTAGCGCGGCTCCTGAATCGCCTGCGCATCCCCCTGGAGCTGCGGCTCTGGAGCCTGGCCCCGGGCGCGCCCGACCCGTGCCGATCCATTTCCGACTGGCTGATCCACGCCGGCGGCCGTCCGGTGCTGCTGGACCAGCTGCCCGATTGATCCGGGCGGTCCCGGCATCCATCCCGGCGCTCCCCGGCATCCAGATGACAGGCAGGTTGCACGCTCTAGTCCTATCGGCTCATTTCTCATGCCGCCGCCGTCCCACTGGCTGTAATGGGCCAGGCCGAAAATTCCTGAAAATTTCCGCCATTGCCACACCCACCAACATAACGGGAGATCCCATGCATATTCGACTCAACCCCCTGTTCCTGGTCAAACCCCTCGCCCTGGCCACCCTCATCGCCCTGGCCGCCCCGGTTCAGGCCGCCACCTGCACCGGCAACATCCTGCTCGGCACCCTGGACAGCGGCGTGGCCGACCGGGACGCCAACGGCAGCTGCATCAACGACCTGATCCAGGACCAGCCCAACCTGTGGGGCAACCACGGCCAGTTCGTGCACCACGTGTCCCACCTGACCCTGGAACTGATGAAGCACCGCAAGCTCAACTTCCGGGAACGCGCCCGGATCATGAGCGCCGCCGCCCAATCCAACGTGGGCAAGACCCTGGAGGTGAAGATCGCCGCCTTCAACGACTTCCACGGCAACCTGGAAAGCCCGGGCAAGTACTCCAACATCCCCGTCGGCGGCGTCGACTACCTGGCCGCCTACGTGGCCCAGGTGCTGGCCAAGAACCCCAACCACACGGTGGTGTCCGCCGGCGACCTGATCGGCGCCAGCCCCCTGATCTCCGCCCTGTTCCACGACGAGCCCACCATCGAGGCCATGAACCGCCTGGGTCTGGAGTTCAACGCCGTGGGCAACCACGAGTTCGACGAAGGCCGGGAAGAGCTGCTGCGCATGCAGAACGGCGGCTGCCACCCCAGCGACGCCAACTCCTGCAAGGGCGCCGAGGTCGGCACCCCGGTGCCGTTCGAGGGGGCCAACTTCAAGTTCCTGGCCGCCAACGTGGTGGACACCGCCAGCGGCAAGACCCTGTTCCCCGCCTACGCCATCAAGAACTTCAAGGGCAACAAGGTGGCCTTCATCGGCATGACCCTGAAGGGCACCCCCAGCATCGTCACCCCCTCCGGCGTGGCCGGCCTGGCGTTCAAGGACGAGGCGGCCACCGTCAACGCCCTGGTGCCGCACCTGAAGCATCACGGCGTGGAAAGTATCGTCGTGCTGGTGCATGAAGGCGGCGTGCCCGCCGGCGGCTACAACCTCTGCCCCGGCATCTCCGGCGCCATCGTCGACATCGTCGCCCAGCTGGACGACGAAGTGGACGCGGTGATCTCCGGCCACACCCATCAGGCCTACAACTGCGCCCTGCCCAACCAGGCCGGCCGCAACATCCTGGTGACCAGCGCCGGCAACTACGGCCGCCTGCTGTCCGAGATCGACCTCACCCTGGACACCCGCAGCAAGGACGTGGTGAGCGCCGCCGCCAACAACTTCATCGTCGACCGCGCCGGCATCGCCCCGGTGGCCGAGCTCGCCACCCTGGTGGGCAACTACAAGACCCTGGCCGCGCCGGCCGCCAACCGGGTGATCGGCGCCATCGCCGCCGACCTGACCCGCGACACCGTCAACCCCAAGACAAAAATCGACGCTGGCGAGTCCGCCCTGGGCGACGTGATCGCCGATGCCCAACTGCATGCCACCCAGCCCGCCGGTTTCGGCGCAGCCGTGGTGTCCTTCATGAACCCGGGCGGCATCCGCACCGAACTGAAATATGCCCAGAGCGGCAGCGAGGGCGACGGCAACGTCACCTACAGCGAGGCCTTCACCGTGCAGCCCTTCGGCAACTCCCTGGTGACCATGACCCTCACCGGCGCCCAGATCGAGACCCTGCTGGAGCAGCAGTTCATGGGCTGTCCCAACAACCAGCCCTACAACCGCATCCTCCAGGTGTCCAACGGCTTCAGCTACGCCTGGAACGCCGCCGGCCCCGCCTGCGACAAGGTGGACCCGGCCAGCATCAAGCTCGGCGGCGTGACGCTGGATCCGGCCGCCAGCTACCGGGTGACGGTGAACAACTTCATGGCCGACGGCGGCGACAACCTTCTGGTGCTCAAGGAAGGTACCAACCGCCTGGGCGGCGCCCAGGACATCGACGCCCTGGAGGACTGGCTTCAGGCCTACGGCGTCATCACGCCCGGCACCTACCCCACCCTGAAACAGCGCATCACCAAGAACTGAGGCCTGAGACATGAACACCATGACACGCACCCAACTCCTCTCCGCCCTGGCCCTGGCCGGTCTGGTTTCCCAAGGCGCCCAGGCCGCCACCTGGACCCTGGGCGCCAGCGCCGCCAGCGGCATGCGCACCGGCGTGGTCGCCCTGACCGATACCCTCGGCAGCCTGGGCAGCACCGGTGACTCCCAGTTCGGCACCATCGACAACGATCTCAACGAAATCACCGTGGACAGTGTCGCCGTGGGTAGTTGGGACTCCGCCAGCGCCGTGCTCGGCGGCAACAGCATCGACCTGGGCATGAGCCACGAGATCTATGCCAGTGCCGCGTACCAGGGCGCCCCCCAGACCGCCTACGCCAACCTGATGTCCAGCGTCAGCCTGGATAACGCCCAGATCGTCGATGCCGGTCTGGATCTGGACTTTTCCGGCTACGCCCCGGCGCGCCTGACCCAGAGCTACCTCATCGCCCCGGAACTGGGCGAATCCCTGGGCCAGTGGGTCAACGTGGACCTGTTCGCCTGGGCCGACCACACCCAGAGCGGCAACCTGAGCGGCGACAGCCTCAATTTCGCTCAGGATTTCCTCTCCAGCTACACCCTGTACCTGAACGGGTCGGTCATCGATGCCGGCAGCTTCGACGCCCTGGGCTATATCGGCGGCACACCCTGGAGCTTCCTGGCCCACATCGGCGACGAGGTCGAACTAGAAATCCGCAGCCAGAGCCAGATCGCCGGCGCAGCCATCGGCCTGGCCCTGGGCGACACGCCCCAAATGCTGGCCACCAGCGAAGCGTTCGTCAGCCTGACCATCACCCCCGTCCCCGAACCCGAGACCTGGGCCATGTTCGTCATCGGCCTGGGCCTGATGGGCCTGCAAGTCCGCCGTAAAACCACCACTAACCAAAAATTGGGAGTTTTTCATCATGAATAAGACGCTGTTCACCCTCGCCCTGGCCATGGCTGGTAGCGCCCATGCGGCCACCCCTTTGCTGAACGAGATCTATGTGAATAACCCTGGTGCCGATGGCAGCAACATCGAGTACATCGAACTTGTCGGCGGAGCCGGTCAGTCCCTGAGTGGCCTGTCGATTCTGGAAATCGAGGGCGATAGTACTGGCGCTGGCCTTATCGACCGTTACTCTGACCTAGGTAACTTCAGCCTAGGGAGCAATGGGCTTCTGTTGCTACAGCGGAGCAGCACCTCCGCTTGGAGCCTGGCTGCAGCCACCACCTACGTGGATGCCTCCACCCATCCCGCCTCCGGCAGCGTCCAAACGCTGGAAAACGGTAGCATCTCCTTCCTGCTGGTAAGCAATTTTACCGGTGCCCTCAATGGTGATCTGGACACCGACAATGACGGTGTCTTCGATAGCACCCCCTGGACTAACGTGGTGGACTCTGTTGGTTGGAGCGATGGCGGTAGCGGGGACCATGTTTACTCGCCTGCCCTCCTGACGCAGTCCTCCGGCACACCGGACGCCGCTAGCCGTTTCGCTGGCAACATGGCAGCCAACAACAGCGCAGCCTGGTATGCCGGCGACATTTTGGACGAAGCCGTGGATGTCAATTACGACCCCACCAAGGCTAGCGCGAATTTCCCGGCCGGCGGCATGCTCACCCCGGGCACCGCCAACGTGCCAGCCGTCCCCGAGCCCGAGACCTACGCCCTGTTCCTCGCCGGCCTGGGCCTGGTGGGCTTCATGGCGCGGCGCCGCAAGGATTGATCACGCAGAAGAGCAAATAGGGCGCTCGACGCCCGTTGCAGTGCGCGGTCCAAGGCCCCGGGGTCTTGGGCCGCATTTTTATGGATAATCCGCCTCACCCCCACCGCCGCCCTCCTCTTGCCACGTCTGCTCGTCCTCCTGCTGCTCGCCGTCTCGGCCTGGGCCTTCGATGAGGCCCTGTTGCCGGATGCGGCCCTGATCGAACACATGCGCCAGAGCCACGGTCCCGCCGCGGCCCGGCGCCTGCAGGATTGGGGCGAACTCATGCGGCGTCTGCCGCAACTGGACGAGGATGCCCGCCTGGAAGGCGTCAATCGCTTTTTCAACCGCCTCGCCCAAGTGGACGATCAAATGCAATGGGGCATGCGCGATTACTGGGCCACCCCCCTGGAGCTGATTGCCGTGGGCGGCGGCGACTGCGAGGACTTCGCCCTGGCCAAATACTTCACCCTGAGGGCGGTGGGCGTGGCGGAAGACAAACTGCGCATCACCTATGCCCGCGCCTGGCTGCCCAAACAGAAACGCCTGGAACCCCACATGGTGCTGGCCTATTACCCCACCCTGGACAGCGATCCGCAGATCCTGGACAACCTGGTCCCACAGATCCGGCCCGCGCCGGAACGCACCGACCTCACCCCCACCCACAGCTTCAACGCCGAAGGCCTCTGGTCCGCGCGCCAACGCGGCCAAAACGGCCGCCTGGGCGATACCAGCCGCCTGCCTCGGTGGGTGGAACTGCTGGATCGCATGAAAACGGAACGGAACTGACATGCCTACGCCTACCTCCCTAAGCCTGAAATCCCGCCTGGTCATCCTCCTGTCCCTGCTGTTCCTGCTGCTGGCCCTGGCCCTGTCCTGGGCCAGCCTGTCCGCCACCCGGGATTTTCTGGCGCGCCAGCTCGCCAGCCATGCCCAGGACACGGCAACCGCCCTGAGCGTGCGCCTGACACCCCATTTCACCCGACCCGACCCGGCGGCGGTGGCCAGCATCGTCGACGCTGTGTTCGATTCCGGCTATTTCCGCCAGATCCGACTCACCACCCCGCGCGGCGACCTCATGCTGGAACGCAAACAACCCGTCGCCCTGGAAGGCGTGCCGGACTGGTTCGTGGCCGCCTTCCCCCTGGATCTGCCCCCGGGCCAGGCGGAGATCAGCACGGGTTGGCGCCCCGCGGCCCGGGTGGGGGTGGAAAGCCACCCCGGCCTGGCCTATCGGCAACTCTGGAACACCACCCTGAGCGCCCTGGCCTTGAGCCTGGCCGGCTGGCTGGCGGCCTCGCTCCTGGCGTACTTCACCGTGGCGGCGGGGCTGCGCCCCCTTAGCGCCATGGAGATCCTGGCCCGGCGCGTGGCCAAGGGCGAATTTCCGCGCCTGGAACGCCTCCCCGCCCCACGCGAGCTGCACTACATCGGCTATGCCCTGGACGACATGTCCCAGGCCCTGGAACGCATGATGGGAGAAAAGGCCCAGCTCATCTCCGCCCTGGAAGGCGAGCTCAACCACGACCCGGTCACCGGCCTGGCCAAGCGCCGCTATCTCCTGGCGGCCCTGGATGCCGCCCTGGCGGAGCAGGAAGAGGTTCCCCGCCTGCTGGTGATCGGCCGCATCACCGGCTTTCAGGAATACAACCGCTATATGGGCCGAGCCGCCGGCGACGAACTGCTGCGCGAGGTGGCCCAGGCCTGGAGCGGCGTGGCGCCCAACGCCCTGGTCGCCCACCTCGACGGCCCCCAGTACGCCTGCCTGATTCCCCTGGCCAAGGCTGCGGACGGCCAAGCCCTGCTCAATGCCTTGAGCCTGGCCGGCCAGAACGCGTCCGCCCGGGTGGGTCTGATATTCCACGCCGGCGCCGCCTTCGCCAATGGCATCGACACCAGTTCCACCTGGTTGAAACAGGTGGACAAGGCCCTGCGCGCCGCCGAGTCGGACATGCCGGGAGCAAGCCTGCTGACCGCTGAAAGCGGCGCAGTCCCGGGCCAGGAGGAAGAGCTGGCCACCCTGCTGCAAGGCGGCCGCCTGAGCCTGGACCTGCAACCCGTGGTGGGCGCCGATGACGCCATCCTGGCCTACGAAGTGCTGGCCCGCATGGAAACGGAGCGGGGGCGCCGGCCCATCATCGGCTGGCTGGGCCAGGCCCGGAGCCAGGGCCTGCTGGCCCATCTTGACCGCATGGTGCTGCAACAGGCGGCGGATACCTGGGAAGACAGCCTGCCTCTGGACACCCGTATCAGCGTCAACCTGGATCCGGACAGCCTGCTGGAGGGCGAGGCCGCCACCTGGCTGGCCGACCTGCCGTTCCATTCCCCCGAACTGCGCGACCGGCTCATGCTGGAGATTCCCCTGGCCGCGACCCGGGACCCGCGCATGGAACCGGCCCTTGCCAAGCTGCGCGA
>JBGSHR010000004.1:0-9959 GCA_041752155.1 Thiobacillaceae bacterium
GCGAGGTGCAGGCGGCGGCCAGCACGGTGTCCGCCAGGGCCTCGTCCAGGTTCATACAGATGCGCGCCGCCTCCAGCACATCCACCGCCCCGGAGGCCCGGGCCCGGGCCTCGTCGTCGATCTCGCACTTGGGGTTCACCAGCACCAGATCGCTGAGCCCCATGACCTTCATGGCCCGCGCCACGGCACCCAGGTTGCCGGGATGGCTGGTTTCCAGCAAGACGATGCGGATATTGGAAAGTGATTGGCGGGCGTTCAAGGTAAAATCGCGGCTTATTCCACAGCTCTTTGGCCTGTGCCTGCCCTCAACAGCAGTCCCAGACCGTCAAAAAAATGCACCCAATGCTCAATACGGCCATCAAGGCCGCCCGGCGCGCCGGCGCCGTCATCAACCGCGGCACCCAGGACCTGGATCGTCTCACCGTCCGGACCAAGCAGCAAAACGACTTCGTCAGCGAGGTGGACAACACCGCGGAACAGGCCATCATCGAGGTCCTGCTGGAGGCCTATCCCCACCACGCGATTCTAGCCGAGGAGTCGGGTGCTTCCGGCGAATCGGAATACCAGTGGGTGATCGACCCCCTGGACGGCACCACCAACTTCCTGCACGGCTTTCCCCAATACTGCGTTTCCATCGCCTTGCTGCATCGGGGGCAACTCTCCCAGGCCGTGATCTTCGACCCGGTGCGCAACGATCTCTACACCGCCAGCCGCGGCCGCGGCGCCTTCCTCAACGACCGGCGCATCCGCGTGTCCAAGCGCGACAAACTCCAGGACGCCCTGATCGGCACCGGTTTCCCCTACCGGGACTTCACCCATCTGGACGCCTACACGGCCATGTTCCGGGATCTGGTGCAGAAGACCTCCGGCCTGCGCCGCCCTGGTTCCGCCGCCCTGGACCTGGCCTGGCTCGCCGCCGGCCACACCGACGGCTTCTTCGAGATCGGCCTGAATCCCTGGGACATCGCCGCCGGCTGTCTGTTGATCCAGGAGGCGGGGGGACTGGTGAGCGATTTCGCCGGCGAGGAGAACTTCCTTCAGTCCGGCAATGTGGTGGCGGGGACCCCCAAGGTATTCGTGCAATTGCTGCAGACGATCCAGCCCCACGTGACGGAAGCCTTGAAGGGCTGAGCCCAATCCTGAAGTTTCCAATCCAGAAGTAAAAAAGGCGACCGATCCGGTCGCCTTTTTTCTGCCTTGCCCCGGCTTAGGACCGGCGCCTGGCCAGCACGCCCAGCAGGCCCATGCCCGCCAGGAACAGGATGTAAGAATCCGCCTCGGGCACGGGCAGCACGGCCGGGCTGTAGCTGCCGCTCAGGTACAGATTGTTGAAGACGGTATCCGCGTTCAGGGCCGAGGTGTATTGCAGGCTGACGCGGTCGATATGGGCCAGGTTGACGCCGGCAAAGGCCGAATCGTCCAGGAGGAAGGCGAAATCGAGGAACTCATTGGCGTTCCCGTTCGGGTGCAGGCTCAGGGTCCGAGTGACATCGCCCGTGTCGGTCAGGGACAAGGCCAGGACGCTGCCACCGGCGGGTGCCTCCCACAGATCCGCCATGGCGTTGACCACGAAGGCATTCGCCGAGGAGAGATTCAGGTTGAGATTCTTGCCGCTGGTCGCATCGCCGTCGTAGGTCAGGGTGAAGGTCTTGGCCACCGAATCGATACCGGCATAGTTGAACGTGGCGCTCAACAGCAAGCCCGCATCGGGCAGGAACGCGATGTTGTTGCCAGGCAGCGCGCTGCTGAAATCGTAAGTAATCTCCCGCACCCCCCCCAGCACGGAAGTTACCTGCTCCACAAAGCTGCCGCTGCCGCCGGCGAACAAGGGGGAGCCGAAGCTGAAACTATCGACGGCGACACTCGCCCCGGCGACGGGGGCGCAGGCCAGGGCGGCCAGGGCCAGAGCGATGCGGGTTTTCAGGTTCAATCGGCAAGCGGTCATGACGTACAACTCCTAGTTTCGGAACCGGCGCTCGGCCAGCCCGACAAACAAAGCGGGAGATTATGGGGAACCAAGATGACAGTTCACCGCGCGGCAGATGAAGTCTCCATGAAGCGAAAGTGGATAATTTGAGCCATTCGGCTCATTGACGCTTCATTGACGCTTGTCCGATGCCGGAAACCGGCGACACATCAGAGGTTCGGCGCGAACACCCCGTACTGGGCCTTATCGCGGATCACATCCTCGATGATGGCGTCATCGATCTGCCGCGCCTCCGCGCTGAAACCATAGACCAGGGCGGTATCGCACAGGATGTTGATGCCACGGGGGATGCCACGGCTGGCATCGGCGATGCGCCGACAGGCCTCAGCGGTAAACAGGGTGCCCTCCTTGCCCGAGAGCGCCAAGCGATGGCGGACATAGGTCTCGACCTCCGCCGCCTCCAGCGGGGTGATGTGGTAATGCACGGCGATGCGCTGGGCGAACTGCAGCAATTCCGGGCGTTGCAGCATGTCGCGAAACTGGGTCTGCCCCACCAGGATGACCTGCACCAGTTGGTCCTTGTCGGCGTTGATGTTGGACAACATGCGCAGGACTTCCAGGTCGTCGGCGCTGAGGCTCTGGGCTTCGTCGATGATCAGCAGCACGCGGCGTCCGGCGCCGTATTCCTTGATCAAAAATTGCTGAAACGCATCGTAGAGGGCCAAGCCGGACAGGCCTTCGTAGGGCAGCCCCAGGGACAGGGCCGCCCATTGCAGCAGGCCGGCGGTTTCCCTGTGGGGACCGGAAATCAGGCCCACCGTCAGATTGTCGGGCAGGTGGTTGAGCAGATGGCGGATCAGGGTGGTCTTGCCGCAGCCAATGTCTCCCGTGATCACGGAAAATCCCGCCCGGCTCTCGATGCCGTATTCCAGCATGGCGTAGGCCAGGGTATGGCGCTTGCCGAAATAGAGGAATTCCGGGTCGGGCTGGATGGAGAAAGGCTTCTCCTTCAGCCCGTAAAATGCTTCATACATGGTAGCTACCTCGTGGCGGCCCCGAGACAGAGGCCAAATGGAATCGGGTGCCGAGCCGGCCGGATGAAATACTTCAGCCTCCCTGGCGCCGGATTTCCGCCAGCGCCTGACGGGCGCCGGCCCAATCGCCCTGGTTGTTTCTCGCCTGGACCAGCAAATTGAGCAGCGGCACTTGCCCGGGCTTGGCGCCCAGCATGTCGGTCAGCAACTTCTCCGCCCGGGCGGACTGGCCCCGGCGCATGAGGAATTCCGCATAAGACGCGCCATAGGGTGTCCCCTGGCCGCCGACTTGGAAGGCGTGGGCATATTGCTCCTCGGCCAGTTCCGGCGCCCCCTGCAATTCGTGGGCCCTGCCCAGCAGCACCAAGGCCTGGGCGGAATCAGGCGCGTCGCGCAGCAGGTCGCGCAGATCCGTAATCGCTTGATCCAGACGATGTTCGTCGATGGCCACCGAGGCCTTGATCATCAAGGCCGGCTGGTTGTGCTTGTCCTTCGCCAGGATCTCGGCGACCAGCGCCATGGCGGCGGGCTTGTCACCGTCGTTCATCAGATAGCCGGCCAGCATGGCCTTCGCCTTCAGACCATCCTGGCTGTCACCTGCCTGGGCCATGACCGAGCGGATCAGCTTCTCCGCCTCGGCGCGCTTGTTGTCCGCCTGGTACAACTCGGCCAGGGCAAACTTGAGCGCGGGGTTGCCCGGGTCTGCCCGGATCATGAGCTCCAACTCCAGGCGCGCGGCCTCCCTGCCCTTGGTGGCATGGAGGAAGCGGACCACATCCAGCTTGGCCTTGGCATCTTGGGGGGCCTTGACGGCCAAGGCGCGCAACTCGGCCTCGGCGGCATCCTTGCGCTCGTGGGCCACCAGGAACCGGATCAGGGCATCGCTGAACGCGGGGTTTTCCGGATGCAGGGCGATGAGCTGGCGGATGCCCGCTTCCGCCTCATCCAGCCGAGCCAGTTTTTCCAGGGCCTGGACCTTGATGGCCAGGAGCGGGATGCTGTCCCGCCTCGCCTTGAGCACCTGATCGGCATACTGGATCGCGGCCGCCATATCCCCGGCCTCGAGACGCTCGCCCGCCAGGAATTCCAGGGCCTCGACATTGCCCGCCTCCTGGGCCAGCACGGCCTTGGCCAGCGCCACCGCGCCCGTCTTGTCCCCCTGTTTGGCGAGCACGCCCGCGCGCAGAACCCGCGCCCTCATATCCTCGGGCTTGAGGGCCAGAGCCTTGTCGCTGGCCTCGCGGGCGCGCTCCAGTTGGCCGGCGGCCAACAGCATCTTGCCAATCTTGACCTGGGCCTCGAAGTGGTTCGGGTCCTGTTCCAGGGTCTGGCTCAAGTAACTGAACTGTTGCTGGAATTTCCCCTGCTTTTCCGCGACCAGGGCCAGGCCGTAGATGGCCGGCGCCAGGGTCTTCTTGATCATCAGGGCATTGCGGAACTCGGTATCCGCCTGGATCAAGTCCTCTTTGCCGCCCTTCTCGAACAGGGCCAAGGCCATCGTATAGTGCTTGAGGGCCTGTTCGCTGGGCGAGGAGCAGCCGCCGAGACCGAGGAACAGCAGCACTAGGAGCGATACCCATCCGCGGCGGGCAAGGACGGCGCAAGCATTGAAATTCGCTGTATCCACTGGTGAATCCACTGGTGATGTCCGATCTGGGATGAAGAGACGGGCGTTGGGCTGCCGTCGAGGGCAACGCGGAAGTCTAAGCCCCGATCGTTACAACTGCGTTGCTTGCGCCATCACCGCCTCATCGCGGCTTTGCGTGGGAGGGGGCACGGATGCGTCGAGAAGATAGTCCACGCCGTTCCAGCGGAATAAACGGCGCAGGCGAGGCGACAGGCCGACGATCCTGAGCGGTTTTCCCGCGGCATTCTGATGTTTGCGCAACAGCAACAGCAGACCGAAGAAGCCGGGGCTCAGGTACTGGGTTCCGCCGCAGTCCAGCACCACTTCCGTCCGACACAGCGCCGCCTCGCGTAGTGCCCCGCGCACCACCCGGGGCACCCGGTCCGGCACCGGCCCACGCAGGGAGACACGACAACCATGGGCATCCATCTCCAGCCTCACCACCCCGCTTTCCGCCTGGTTCGCACTGCCGAGCCGGCTGTAGGACAGCCAGAGCGCATAGGGAAGCAGACGGGTAAACAGGAGGCGAACCAGAGCGAGGCCATCTTTCCAGTAGCGGCGCCAAAGGGCCGGCTCTTCCTTGATGCGCCACAGCCATTCCAGACCGAAACGCTGCACCCAGGCCGGCGCCCGGTTCACGGTCCCGGCGGCGAAGTTCACCACCGCCCCCAGATGGCTGATCACCGGCACCGTGAGCCGGGCCCGGTTGCGTTCTATCCAGGCCTGGCCTTTGCGCGCGCCCAGGGAGACGACGAGAAAATCAGCCCCACTGGCATTGATGCGCTCTATCGCCGCCTCACCGCTCAGGCCTTCCACCGTGTCGAAGCCCGGGGATTGATAACCGACGCAGCGCAAGCCCTGGGACTGGCTGTTCATGACCTTGCTGGCGGCCTCGGCGGCGCCGTCCGGGCCGCCGAAGAAATACACCGACAGGCGCTTGCCGCCGCCGTACACCGGGTTCCACAAGGCCTCGAACAGGCCCGAGCCGGTGACCCGCTTGCGGATCGGTATACCCAGGCGGCGCGCCATCCAGGCCACGGGCAGGCCATCGACCAGGCTGAGGTCGCTGTTGACCACCGAGCAGCGAAATGCACGATCGCTCTGGCTGGCGACAAGAAAATTCAGATTGGGGGTGGAGAGAAAACAGCGTTCGCCCTGCTCAGCGGCGGCACGCACCCGTCGCATGGCCCCCGCCATGTCCACCGCGTCCACCGGCAGACCTAGCAGGCAATAGACGTCCCGGTCGAAATCATCCTGGAACGGCTCCTTCGCATCCAGGCGGTCCGGCATAGCCACAACACCATCCGGCCTGCCGGCTCCGGTCTCGCAAGCGCAATCCGGGCGCGGCGCGAACAGATGGAGCGGAGAAAGGAGTAACGGAGTCTTCAATTGCGCGCTTCGTTTTGGACAGGTTGGGGCGGCAGGGAGGCCGCCAAAAACTCCCGCGACTGTAGGCGCCGATCGTTACAGTCAGGTTGTGCTGGAGGCCTGGTCTTCTAGTCCTTTCCAGCCGGCATGCGCCCACCTCACCCCCGACGGCCATCCGCTCCCGTCCGGCCCTGTCCGGGCAGGGCCTACAGCACGGCCCCCTGCTCCCGGTGGATGGCCTCGATGGCCCTTTTTTTCCCTAGTAGCAGGGCGCGCCATTGGTAGCGGCGCAGGAATCGCCGGAATTCCTGATCGCCGTAGCGCGGCTTGCCCTGGAGCGCGCTATTGAGCCATCCCCACAGCATGGCCAGGCTGCCCAGGAAATAGGGTTTTTCGGTGAGGCGGTTGGCCGCGTTGGCCAGCATGTAGACGAAGCCGGTGCCCATAAAATACTGGCCATAGCCGTGGCGCATGCGGCCCGTGTAGATATTCTGCTGACTGGACCCCATGGGACGCAGATGCACGAAGCGCAAGTCCGGCTCGTCCCAACTGCAGGCGACCCAGCCCAGCATGCGGCAGCGGTGGCAGTCGATGCCGTCCCACATGACCTCACGCACAAAACCGCCGATCGCCAGGAAGCTGGACACTCGATAGAACTTGGAAGCGCCGATGGAGGTCTCGTCACCGTGACGCTCATGGACAAGGCCCTGAGGGGTTTCGATGTAGGCCTTGCCACTACAGGTGGCGATACGCGGATTGACCTCCATGCGCTGCATCAAGGCTTCGAAATAGCGCGGGGGCAGGCGCAGATCCAGATCCAGTTTGCAGAGGTAGTCGTAATCGTCCGGATTGATGGTTTCATATCCCGCATAAAAGGCGTCGATCACCCCGGGACCGACGGCGCGGCGTCCGCGGTCGACCCGCGTGACGATCGCGATCCAGTCATGCCGGGCGGCATATTCCGCGAGAATCTGTGGCGTCTCGTCCGTGGAGCCATCATCGACGATGACCCATTTCGCCGGCTGGATTGACTGGGCGATCACCGTATCCAGGGTCTGGCGCATGTAAGCCGCTTCGTTGCGGCAGGGGGAGATGAGGAGGTAGCGTCGGTTCATGGTCGGACGTGCATCGGTCTGTGGAGTCAGGTCGCATCTCAGGCTGTTGCCTTCCTGCCCCATGCGCCTTCGCGAGAGGGAACCTGAATAGGGTGGCGGCTCAGCCTGACTAGGGCGGGCTCGGGTAGCGGCATTGTCTGCGCCAACTGTTGCTAGCGTGTGGCAAGGCCAAGATGGGCCATGAGACGATCCAGATTCACCTCCTGACCGAATTCGACGCGGACATGCTCCAGGGCATTTCCGGCCAGCTCCCGGCGCAGCTCGGGCGTATCCAGCAGCTGATCGATCAGCGCCGCCAGCTCGACGTGCTCCCCCGGGGCCGCAAGCAGCCCGGTCCTGCCGTCCACCACCAGTTCGGGGATGCCGGAGAGCCAGGTGGAGATCACCGGCACGGACTGGGACATGGCCTCCATCAACACCACCGGGATGCCGTCCATGTCGCCATTGGCATCCTGCTTGCAAGCCAGCACGAAGGCATCCAGGCCGTGCATCCAGGCCCGAACCTGGCGATGGGGCATGTTGCCCTCGAAGCGGACCGCACCGCCCAGCCCCAGTTCGGTCACCAGGCGTTCCAACTCGCCCCGCAGCGGCCCATCCCCGGCGATGCTCAACTCGATCCGGCAGGGGCGTTCGGTGAGCCGAGCCACCGCCCGGATCAGCAGGTCGACGCCTTTCTTTTCCACCAGCCGGCCCAGGGTGCCGATGCGATAGCAATCCCTCCCCTGCCAGGTGGGCGGCGACGGCCGGGGGGCGAAGCTGACCCCGCAGCGCAGCACCGCCAGCTTGTCCCGCGCCACGCCGACACCCTCCAGATAGGCCCGGTTGTGCTCCGAGATGGTCAACAGCTTCGCCGCGCGCTCCGCCTTGCGTTTGAGCAGCAGCCCGCGCTCGAAGATATCGTTGGCATGGGCCATGACGGTGAAGGGCACCCCGGCCAGGGCGGCGGCG
Organism: Thiobacillaceae bacterium; assembly: GCA_041752155.1. Classification (GTDB taxonomy): domain Bacteria; phylum Pseudomonadota; class Gammaproteobacteria; order Burkholderiales; family Thiobacillaceae; genus PFJX01. The sequence continues at coordinate 8,020 of JBGSHR010000004.1, forward strand.
TACATGGCGATCTGGGTCGGCACGTGGGCGAAATGCACGTGCAGGTGGACGCAGCGGTGTTGCTTGAGGATGCCCGCCAGCCCCACGGCCACCAGGAATTGATAGGCCAGCTTCCAGGTACCGGGCTTGAGGGGACCGCATTCCCGCAGGTCGGCCAACAGCCAGCCAAGCGCCTTGGGCGCCCCCCGGAAGAACGGCAGCCGGGCCAGACCGGAGAGCACCAGCCCGGCCTTGGAGGCATCGTAGAGATAATGGACCCGGGCGGCCAAGGCCTCCTGGCCATGGGCGGGCTGGTGGGGGCGATGTACCGACACCGGCACGACCGTCACGCCGCGCCGTTCCAGGCCGAACATCTCCTCGTAGACAAACGTGGCCGAGAGGGCGGGCATCTCGGCGGCGAGGTAGGCCACGGGGCCCTGCTGAGCACTCGGCTTCATCCCGCCCTCCTCGCCTGCCATTGCCTTGACAGGCGCTTCCCGACGGCCATCCACTTGTGCTCGTAGTAATAGGTGGAGACATGCGCCAGGGCAAACAGCGCGATGAACAGCAAGGGGCGCTTCAGGTACTTGTCCAGCCCCTCGCCGCTCCCGAGCCAGCTGTGGGCCAGCAGGGGGTGGATGACGTACAGGGCATAGGAAATGGCGGCGATATGGAACAGCACGCGATTGTCCAGGGCGGTCGCCATCCGCGTCCCGCCATTGAACAGCGTCGAGCCAACCAGAATGGCCGCCAGATAGGGGCGCGGGTAGTTCATGAAGCCGCTCTCCGGGTGGCAGGACACAACCAGCAACGCGAACACCAGCAACGGGTTGACCCTGCTCAAGAACGCTCGCGGCCAGGCGCCCAGCTTGTCGTTGTAGATCAGGGCCAGGATGCTCCCGACCAGGATTTCATCGACCCGATAATAGGTGTTGATGGCGATATGCACCTCATTAGTGACCCGATACAGGGTGAAGGCCAGGCACAGCAGGGGGATCAACAGCAGCCCACGCTGCTTGAGGAGCGCCACCAGCAGGGCGATTGCGACATAGAACTGGACCTCGACGCACAGGCTCCAGATGTGGCTGGTGACAATGCCGAGCGGCATGGGCGGCCAGTTGGCATAGAAGAACAGATGCGCCAGCCAGGACGCCGTGTCCGCCCCGCTGATCGTCAGGGCCACGGCGAGATATAGCCAGGCCAGCGGCACGATCCGGGTAAAGCGGCGGATCAGAAAATCGGTGACGTTGGCATGGTTGAGCAGAAAGTTGGTGATCAGGAATCCCGACAGGGTGAAGAACAGGGCCATGCCCAGGGGCCCCGAGGTCGCATTGAGCTGCCATGCCTTGGGCCCCAGGGGCAACAGATGGGTGGCCAGAACGAACAGGATGCTGAGGCCGCGCCAGCCGTCCAGCACCGCGAAACGGGCGCTGCCTTGCGCCTGGCCTGTGGCTTTCATAGACACGCCCTTGCCCCGCTGGTCACTTGTATTCGATCAGGCGCGCCTTCACGCCCGCCATGCGCTGATACCTGAACCTGAGCTGACCGAGCGCCTCCGGGAACTTGCCCAGCACGACGAACAGCGCCCGCAGGCAGTTCCCCCGGGGCTGGCGATGTCCTTGCAGGCACAAGCGCGCAATCTGCAGGGGGTAGACGGCAAGGAACAGCAGCCCCCATGCGCGCCATAAGGCGACGGCCACGAGGATGGCCAGAGGTATGGCGACACCCCAGAACCAGGCGCGGCGCGATTCCCGCACACAGTGCCGTTCCGGGGAGCGCCCGTGGAGAAACGCCCCCTCGGCAAAGGCATGGCCGGCCCGTACATTGCGCTTCCACCACTGACCGAAACGGGTCATGGCCGCATCGTGCAGGGCCATCTCGTCCGCCAGGCGCCAGATCTTCCAGCCTCGGGCGCGCAGCCGCACGCACAGTTCCGGCTCCTCGCCGGCGATGAGGTCCGG
>JBGSHR010000005.1:0-6642 GCA_041752155.1 Thiobacillaceae bacterium
CTGGCCCGCGACACCAGCGAGCGCCACCATGCGGACGAGCGGCTGCGCCAGGCCGCCGCCGTGTTCGAAAACGCCCAGGAAGGCATCGTCATCACCGACCGGGACACCCGCATCCTGGCGGTCAACCAGGCCTTCTGCGAGATCTGCGCCTGCACGGAACAGGACGTGCTGGGCAAGACCCCCGCCCTGTTCAAGTCCGGCCGCCACGATGCGGCCTTCTACCGGGACATGTGGGCCACCCTGGCGCGCACCGGGCGCTGGCAGGGCGAGATCTGGGACCGGCGCCTGAACGGCGAGATCTTTCCCAAATGGCTGTCCATCAGCGCGGTGCGCGATACCAGCGGCGAGGTGGTGCGCTATGTCTCCCTGTTCGCCGACATCAGCAACCTCAAGGAATCGGAAGCGCGCCTGGAGCACCTGGCCCACTTCGACCCCCTCACCGACCTGCCCAACCGCCTGCTGTTCAACTCGCGCCTGGAGCATGCCCTGGACCGGGCCAAACGCCACGGCCAGCGCATCGCCATGCTGTTCCTGGACCTGGACCGGTTCAAGACCGTCAACGACAGCCTCGGCCACCCGGCCGGTGACGAACTGCTGGTCGCCGTGGCGCGCCGCATCCGCGGCCGCCTGCGCGACGAGGACACCCTGTCGCGCCTGGGCGGCGACGAATTCATCATCCTGCTGGAACTCATGGACGAGATGCGCATGGCCGCCGTGGTGGCCCAGGACCTGCTCCAGGTCCTGGGCGCGCCGATCCAGCTGTCCAGCGGCCACGAGGTGTTCATCGGCGGCAGCATCGGCATCAGCCTATATCCGGACGACGCCGGCGAGGCCATGCAACTGGTGCGCAATGCCGATGCCGCCCTGTACCAGGCCAAGGAACAGGGGCGCAACACCTACCGCTTCTACACCGAGGCCCTCACCCACCAGGCCCAGGCGCGCCTGGAGCTGGAGGCCAAGCTGCGCCGCGCCCTGGAACGGGGGGAGTTCGTGCTCTATTACCAGCCCCAGGTGAGGGTGGCGGACGGGCGCATCGTCGGCGTCGAGGCCCTGGTGCGCTGGAAACATCCGGAAATGGGCATCATCTCGCCCGCCGAATTCATCCCCATCGCCGAGGAGACCGGCCTCATCGTGCCCCTGGGGGAATGGGTGCTGGCCACCGCCTGCGCCCAAATGAAGGCCTGGCTGGACCAAGGCGTGGCGCCCCTCTCCCTGGCGGTCAACCTGTCCTCGCGCCAGTTCCAGGAAGGCGACCTGGCCGGGCGGGTGGGCGCGGTGCTGGCGCAGACCGGCCTGCCCCCCCACCTGCTGGAACTGGAGATCACGGAAAGCGCCATCATGGCCCAGGGCGAACAGGCCATCGCCAGCGTGCACGCCCTCAAGGCCCTGGGCGTGCGCCTGGCCATCGACGACTTCGGCACCGGCTACTCCTCCCTGGCCTACCTCAAGCGCTTCGCCGTGGACACCCTCAAGATCGACCGCAGCTTCGTGCGCGACATCCCCGACGACCAGAGCGACATGGAGATCGCCGCCTCCATCATCGCCATGGCCCACAACCTGAACCTCCAGGTCCTGGCCGAGGGCGTGGAGACCGCCCAGCAGCTCGCCTTCCTGCAAGGCCGCGGCTGCAACGCCTACCAGGGCTTCCTGTTCAGCCGCCCGGTCCCGGTGGAGGAGCTGGAAGGGCTGCTGCGGGGGCGGCGGCCGGGGTAGGTTCGGGGGCGGGGTGGTAGTGCCTTTTGCTTATGGCGGATGGCTTGCCCTGAAACACAAAATTCATACCTGAATGGCATCATGGGCCGTGGGCGTGAAGTTCACACCGACCAATAAAACCAGGGAAACACCTCATGAAACTTGTCATTGCGATGGCCATGACCATCAGCATCTGCGTGCCGGCATACGCCGATGAAGCCGGCTTCGAACCGGGCCCGCTGCCGTCAGACCCCTTCGACCCCATTCCTCTATCTCGCCCTTCCCATACGGACACCTACGTCATCGATGCGTCCCTGAGCTATGTGAAGGCCTATGTGCCGGTTTGGGAGATGCAACCGGAAGCCTCGCACTGGGAGTTGAAATGGACGTGGGCCTCCTACAGCCTGTCAGGTTCATTCAATGTGGAAACGCTCTACTCCGACTGGGATTGGGAACGCAGCCGCCTCATGTTCTCCCAGGTACAGATCACGACCGATGCTCCCGACTACGCGGCATTCGAGTTACCCGGTTTCTTCGCGCAAAATGGTGCAGCCGTCAGCTATAGCGGCAACCCGTGTTTCGATAGTAACTTTGCCGATCCGCCGGGTTGGATTGGGTCATGTAGCGGCTGGGTGGCAGGCGCGATGCGGGAAGACAGCGGCACGCTGCAAGGCAATCTGCTGGACGTGCAAGGTTCGGTTTCAGAATTTGGAAGACCGTGGGACTTGTACACGTTTATCGATACGCCTGAACCACCTACCGGCCCCATCGACTACAGCACGGCCAACGGTCTGTTTGAATATCACCTCGTTGCCCTCGCTGCCGTGCCCGAGCCTGAAACCTATGCCTTGATGCTGGCTGGTCTGGGGCTTGTTGGTTGGGGGGTATCCAAGCGGCGGGGGGATTCCTCCCCATCGTCCCAGCGGATTTGACGGTATCCAACCCGCGTTTCCCCGCCCGATTCCAGATCCCCATAAAAAACCCGCCGGTTGCCCGGCGGGTGCAATCACTCGCGGAGTGAGCGCGTGTAGTGCGTAGGTTGGGCTGCCAAGCCCAACGAATTGACGTCCCCTGACCGTTGGGCAACGCTGCGCTCCTGCCCAACCTACGCTTCGTCAAGTCGGGGGGTATGCCAGTGGAAATCCAATAAAGGGGAGGTAACGCGCCATGCGCTACCGGCGTGCGAACGCGGCAGGTGGAACCTTTTTCTTCACTGTGGCCCTAGCCGAGCGCAAGAGCCGTCTGCTGATCGAGCAGGTGGATTTGCTACGAGGGATTGTCCGCAATATCAAGCACCACCATCCTTTCGAGATCGTGGCGATGGCTGTGCTACCCGATCATCTTCATGCCGTTTGGCGATTGCCCCCAGATGATGCGGATTTTCCGGTGCGCTGGTCGCTGATCAAGTCGGGATTCTCACGCGGCATTCCCAGGCAGGAGCCCATCCGTCCAAGCCGTTTGGCCAAGCGGGAACGGGGTATCTGGCAGCGTCGCTACTGGGAACACCAGATCAGGGATGACCTGGATCTGCAAACCCATGTGAATTACATCCACTACAACCCGGTGAAACATGGCTATGTGGCACGAGCGGTGGATTGGCCCTATTCGAGCATTCACCGCTACATCAGGATGGGGGCATTGACAGAGAACTGGGGTGTGGAAGATGAGATGGAAGGGGGATATGGCGAATAGCGGGCAGTTGGGCTTCACAGGTTCAGCCCAACCTACGAACTACCCATGCATTGAGTTGCTTCGGCACGATTTGCGGTGCGGGCCGATTACTTCACTACCTTCCGGACGACCATAAAAAACGCCCGCCGGTTGCCCGGCGGGTGCAATCACTCGTGGAGTGAGGAGAAGACCCGGTAATCAGGCCGTGGCGGCGGCCTCGCTGATGGGTTGGGCGGGGCGGGTTTCGCGCTTGCCGATGGTGAGCAGGTCCCAGGCCAGCAGCACGAAGCCGGCGGCGAACACCCAGCCGAAGATCTGGCGCCAGTACATGCCCTGCATGAACCAGCGATGGCCCTGGGCGGTGAAGTAGCCCATCCAGCTGGAGCCTTCGATGGCGCGCTCGATCTGGGACTGCTCGTAGCCGGCCACCAGCATGCCCATGACCATGCCGATCATGCCCAGGTGCAGCAGGGCGATGGCCCATTTCCACTTCCAGGCGCCCACCAGGTTGCCGCTCATCCACACGCCGCCGCGCCATTTCTGCAGGGCGATGTAGAAGAAGGCGATGACCATGGTGGCGTAGGCGCCGAAGAAGGCCAGGTGGCCGTGGGAGGCGGTCCACTGGGTGCCGTGGGTGTACAGGTTGATCTGGGGCAGGGTGTGCATGAAGCCCCACACGCCGGCGCCGAAGAAGTTGCCGAAGGCCTGGGCGATGATCCAGGCCAGGGCCGGGTTGTTGCTGCTCTTCAGCTTGTGGTGGCCGGCGTCGAACACCGCGTGGACCACCATGGCCACCAGGGGGATGGGTTCCAGGGCGGAGAAGAAGCCGCCGATGGTGAACCAGTATTCCGGGGTGCCGATCCAGAAGTAGTGGTGGCCCAGGCCGAGGATGCCGGAGCCGAACATCAGGGCGACCTCGATGTACAGCCAGGTCTCGACGATCTTGCGGCGCACGCCCATGGTCTTGATCAGGCCGTAGGCCATGAGACAGCCCACCAGCACCTCCCAGGTGGCTTCCACCCAGAGGTGGATCACCCACCACCACCAGTGCTGGTCCAGGGAGATGTTGGGGGTGTAGTACATGCCGGCCAGGTACAGGCCGGCCAGGGCGATCAGGTCCAGCACCAGCACGCCGGCGATGCCGGTGAACCGGCCCTTGGCGAAGGTGGCGGCGACGTTGTAGAAGAACGCCAGCACGCACACGACGATGCCGATGTCGGCCCAGCGCGGCGCCTCGATGTATTCGCGGCCCTCGTTGATGAGCCAGATGGAGCTTTGCTCGCCCGGCCCGACCTGGATCAGCAGGTACACCACCACCACCACCACCACGGCCAGGGTGAAGATCCAGAAGATCAAGTTGCCCAGGCCCAGCCCGGCCACCGGCACGCCGGACTCGTCCTCCAGCAGCCAGTACACCGAGCCGATGAAGCCGAACAGCAGCCAGACCACCATGGCGTTGATGTGCAGCATGCGGTTGACGGAGAAATCCAGGATGCCGAACAGGAAGTCCGGCTTCAGGTACTGGATGCCGGCCAGCAGGCCGAACAGCACCTGGGCGCCGAACAGGGCGACGGCGACGGTGAAGTACTTCACCGCCAGTTTCTGGCCACCGTTCAGGTTGGCGTTGGTGAGCATGCCTAGAGCTGCCATGTTGACTCTCCTTATTGTTGAACCGGAGCGGCGCCGGCATCAGGCGCGGCGGCATCGGCGGGTGTAGCGGCTGGCTCGGGCAGGGCCGGCGCGGCGTCGGCCTGGTCGATGGGCTTGAAGTTGGCGGGGAAGCCGTTGGTGTCGATGGATGACATCCACTTCAGGAAGGCCACCGTGGCGCGCGCTTCCTCCTCGGTGATGCCCAGGTTGGGCATGCGGCGGCCAAGGGCGTTGTGCAGCTTGTCGGTGGGGTCCATCAGGAACGCCACCATGGTCTGCTCACGGGTCTCCTTGGAGCCCCAGGCCGGGTCCAGCCAGGCCTTGGTGAGGTCGGGCGCGTAGTAGGAGCCGTTGCCCAGCAGGGTATGGCAGTTCATGCAGTTCTTGGCCTGGGTGGTGAGCTTGCCGTGGCTGACCAGGGCCTCGGCCTCCGCTTCGGTCAGCTTCTTGCCGAACAGGGGTTCCTCGGGGCCGATCACCGGCACCTGGAAGTTGCGCTTCTCGTCGAACACGTAGTCGATGCGCTGGTTGATCACGGAATAGGCCGGCACCCGCTTGCCGCCCGCCGTGATCTGTTTCACCGTGTCGAAGGTGAGAAAGATCAGCACCACGAAGGAGCCCGCCGTGACCCAGATGGCGGTCTTGCGCCAAAAGGATTCGGATGCCCACCACAAGGCCTGGGTCTGTGACATGGTCATGCCTCCTGTTACTTGCCGCTGTTGAGAATCTTGATGGGGGCCGCCGCGTCCCGGGGCTCATCGGCGTGGGTGCCCACGCACAGGTGCCAGATGGCATGGGGGGCGAGCAGATAGCCGCCCAGCATGAGCAGGACGATGACGGTCCAGAAGGTGTTGTGGAACAGGTTGGCGGCGAAGGCCAGCACCAGCACCGAGACGAACAGCCCCAGGTAGGCGAGATAGGCCAGCGGCAGGATGCGGGGTTGCTGCTTGACGCGCGACCAGGCGAACAGCAGGGCGTAGCCGGCGCCGAACAGGATCACCGAGGCGGCGCTGAAGAACACGGTGAAGAAGTTGGCCAGTTTGACGGGTTCGAGCATCTCGGTCCCCACGGTGTGCGAAGTGGGACGGATGGTAGGCGGCATACCCGAGTAAATAGATTGACCAATATCAACCCCGGGAACCCGCCGCCGTGGCCGGGTTGACCATCGTCAAGCCGCGCCCTCGACCGGGCCGTGGTCGGAACCGTATCGTCCCGTCCACCCCATATCCCCTTGGAGATCCGCCATGAACTTCCAGAAGATTTTCGAGAAGAGCGAGAACCTGGCCGTCAGCGTCGCGGTGGCGCTGTTCATCGTCGTCCACTTCGGCATGCTCATCCTGTTCGAGGTGGTCAAGGTCTGAACCGCGTCGCGGCTCTGTTCGTGGGCCGTGGGTGGGTAGAGCCCCCCGCTTAGCCCGCCTTGCCATCCACCCGCGCGCGCCAGTACATGGGCGCGTATTTCCACGCCCACAGCCCGAACGCCAGCAGCCACAGCCCACCGGCCAGCACGGCGAGACCCTCGGGCAGCGCCGCCAGTTCCGGCAGCATGCGCAGCAGCGCGGCTGCCTGCACCAGCCAGAACAGGCCCCAGGTCAGGCCGTCCGCTTCCAGTTTCTGGCCGGAATGAGA
>JBGSHR010000006.1:0-14064 GCA_041752155.1 Thiobacillaceae bacterium
CCACCGGCGTGCGGTCGCCGGCCCAGTCCCGCGCCAGGCCTTCCTCCGCCAGGAAGCTGCCGGCCACCAGGACGTGATCGCCGTAGTGGTGGAACGGGAACACCAGGGGGATGGAGATGGAATACAGCACCGCCCTGGCCACCAGCAGGTCCGGTGTGGTCTCCCGGTTGAACACCACGGGCTCGCCGGAGCGCACGTCGGTGGCCACCACGTGCAGGTTGACGGCCAGGTCGCGAAAGCAGGCGCCGTCGAGTTCGCCGTCGAGCCAATGTTCGAAGCGCCGACCGGTGGAGAGGCCGCCGCGCAGGATGAGATTGATCAGGGAATGGCCGCGGAACTGGCGGAAATCGACGCTGCGAAACAGCTGCTTCATGTGTTCCAGGGGCTTCCCCGCCGCGGCCAGGGCGGCCACCACGCTGCCGCCGGAGACACCGACGATGTGCTCATAGCCCAGCTCCATGTCGCGCAGGGCGGTGAGCACGCCCACATGGGCCGGCAGACGGGTGCCGCCGCCGGCCAGGACGGGCACGATGCGGGGGGGCAAGGGGGCATTCACTGGGCTTCTCCCTATGGGTCTTGAGCGAATCATAATGGCGCCCCATGCGGCTTGCCATTGAACATCCCTGGAATCTCACCCCCAGCGAGGCCATTCATCTGCAACGGCAGTTGGCCGAGCGGGTGGAGCGCGTCGATCGCCTGCCCGCCCGGATCAAGACGGTGGCCGGGGTGGACGTGGGCTTCGAGGCTGCGGGCCGAGTGACCCGAGCAGCCGTGGTGGTGCTCTCTTTCCCCGATCTGACGCCGGTATGCCAGGCCGTGGCGCGCCGTCCCACCGAGTTTCCCTATGTGCCGGGCTTGCTGTCCTTCCGCGAACTGCCAGCGGTGCTGGAGGCCCTGGCAAAACTGCCGGAACTACCCGATGTGATCCTGTGCGACGGTCAGGGGTTGGCCCATCCCCGCCGCTTCGGCATCGCCTGCCACCTGGGGGTGTTGCTGGACCGGCCTACCGTGGGCGTGGGCAAGACCCGTCTGGTCGGCAGCCACGCGGAACCCGGGCCTGCAAAAGGGGATTGGACGCCCTTGTCGGACCGGGGCGAGGTGATCGGCGCCGTGTTGCGTACTCGGCCGGGGGTCAAGCCGCTTTATGTTTCCGGCGGTCATCGGGTCGGCCTGGAAACCGCCGTGGAACTGGTCCTGGCCTGCACCGGGCGCTATCGCCTGCCGGAGACGACGCGTGGAGCCCATCGCCTGGCTTCTGTAATCCAGCTGTAACAATCCCCTGTTACACACCCTGATTAACCATGTTCATGTCCAGGTGTTATGGCCCCCAATGATCTGCACGCCCATCTGCTTCAAATCATTTCGCAGCGGGCACTGACCTCCCTGTTCCAGCCCATCCTTGACTTGCAGCAAGGGCGTGTGGCCGGCTATGAGGCCTTGATCCGCGGCCCTTCGGACAGCCCCTTGCATTCGCCTCTGGCGCTGTTCAAGGCCGCGACTCACTTCGATCAGATGATCGCCCTGGAGGAGGCCTGCTTCGAGATCAACATCGCCGCCTTCGTCGCCCAGCGCCTGCCCGGACGCTTGTTCCTGAACATCTCCCCCAGCAGCCTGCTGCATCCCGCCTTTTCCACGGCCGCGATCCTGGGGCGCTTCGAGCGGGTGGGCCTGGAGCGGGCCCTGGTGGTGCTGGAGATCACGGAGGGCTCGCCCACCCTGGATTTCGAGGCCCTGGTGGCGGTGGTGGGGCAACTGAATTCGGCCGGCGTGGAGGTTGCCATGGACGACCTGGGGGAGGGCTTTTCCAGTCTGCGCCTGTGGTCCGAACTCAAGCCGGCCTATGTGAAGGTGGACAAGCACTTCATCTCCGGCATCCACCAGGACCCCCACAAGGCCCAGTTCGTGCGCTCCATCCAGCACATCGCCGACACCTATGGCGCGCGCATCGTGGCGGAGGGGGTGGAGGCTTGTTCCGAGCTGTCCATCGTGCGCGAGATGGGCATCCGCTATGTCCAGGGCTATCTGATCGGCAAGCCGGCAGCGATCCCGGGACGCCAGCCCCTGCCCGAGGCGGAGGCCTGCATGGCCTCCAGCGTGGTGCCGGTGTACCCGGCCGGCGGCGCTTTTCTCACCGGCCGGGCGCGGGCCGAGAAACTGCTGGTGGCCGCGCCCTTCGTCGATGTGGCCACCCCCAGCGAGGAGGCCCTGGATCTGTTTCTGCAGCACCCGGAGCTGCATGCCGTGGCGGTGCTGGACCAGAAGGTGCCGGTGGGCATCCTGCATCGCCACTCCATGCTCAACCGGTTCGTCCAGGTCTATAGCCGGGAGCTGTTCGGCAAGAAGCCGTGCCGCAAGATCATGGAGCCGGACCCCCTGGTGGTGGACAAGTCCACCTATATCCACGATCTGTCCGAGCTGGTGGTGCGCAAGGGCCGCCAGGCCTTCACCGACGGCTTCGTCATCACCGACCAGGGTGACTATCTGGGCATGGGCTCGGGCTTCGACCTGATGCGGGAGCTGACCGAGATGCAGATCCTGGCGGCGCGCTATGCCAATCCCCTCACCTCCCTGCCCGGCAACGTGCCGATCCAGGAACACACGGAACGCCTGCTGCATGGCGGCGCCAGCTTCGTGGTGGCCTATTGCGACCTGGACCAGTTCAAGCCCTACAACGACATCTACGGCTTCCGGCGCGGTGACGAGATCATCCGCCTGGTGGCCCGCCTGCTCACGGAAGAGGCCAATGCCGACCTGGATTTCGTCGGCCATATCGGCGGCGACGACTTCATGGTGATGTTCCAGAGCCCGGATTGGGAGGCGCGCTGCCAGCGCGTGGTCGCGCGTTTCGACGTGGAGCGCCTGCCGTTCTTCAGCGCCGACCATGCGGAGGCCGGCGGCTATCAGAGCGAGGATCGGCGCGGCAGCATCGAATTCCACCGCCTGGTGAGCCTGTCCATCGGCGCGGTGGCCATCGATCCGACCAACTACCACCAGCAGCAGGAGGTGGCCAGCGCCGCGACCGAGGCCAAGAAACAGGCCAAGCGCATCGTCGGCAGCTGCCTGTTCCTGGATCAGCGGCGCCAGCCGTTCGTGCGGCGCACCCCGGTAAAGGCGTGCGCCACCGAGGAAGAGTGAATCTCCCGTTCGTATTCGCCAGTGCCGCCGCGGCGCCCATTCCCTCCGCCATTTCGAGTCGGGCGCGCGTCTGAGGGATAATCCGCCGGCGGGCAGTGGGCCCGTTTACGCGAGATCTCAATCATGGGTTTGTTTGAAAGACGACGCCGGAGCGAACATGCCCCGGTGCAAATCAGCGAGAGGCATGGGGTGCGCTTCATGCATCTGGGTGGCCCGGCGGTACAGAGCGCGATGCGCATCAATGAGCCCTGGGTGCTGGAACTGGAATACACCCGGGCCATGATGGCCTTCCTCCTGTTCCAAGCGGCCCCCGGGGACATCGCCCTGATCGGCCTGGGCGGTGGCTCCATCGCCAAATTCATCCATCGCAACTTGCCGGCGTGCCGCTTGTCCGCCCTGGAGGTGAATCCGGACGTGGTGTCCGCCGCCCGGGCTTATTTCATGCTGCCCTCGGATGACGAACGGCTCCAGGTCATTACCGGGGATGGCGCCGCCTTCGTGCATGAGCATCCCGGCAGCCAGGATGTGCTGCTGGTGGATGGCTACGATGCCAAACGCATCGTCGAGGCCCTGGCCAGTCCGGAGTTTTATCGCGCCTGCAAGGACATGTTGCGGCCGGGCGGGGTGGCGGTGTTCAACCTGTGGGGCTCGGACGAATATTTCCCGCGCTACTACGATCGCATCGCCCGGGCCTTCGGTGAGCATCTCTTGCAACTCCCTTCCGAGAAGAAGGGCAATATCGTCGTGTTCGCGTTCAAAAAACCCTTGCCCGCCGTGGGCCTGGACTTGCTGTCCAGCCGGGCCGAGGCACTGGATCAGGCGTTCGGCTTGGAGTTCGAGTCCTTCGTCAACCGCATGCGCAACTGGAACCCCACCAGCAGCGACGCGTTCATTGCATGAACGAAGCGGCGGGAATCCCGTCCCAACTATTTTTGGCGTGGCTTTCCATCCCCCGCGAAGGGTGGGAAAATCCATGTCAGTTAAGAGATATTTGGGGACCGCCATGATCGATAAAGACGGTTACCGGTCGAATGTGGGCATCGTCATCTGCAATACCCGGAATCAGGTGTTCTGGGGCAAAAGGGTGCGCCAGAATTCCTGGCAGTTTCCACAAGGTGGCATGAAGCACGGTGAAAGCCCGGAAGAGGCCATGTACCGGGAGTTGATGGAGGAAGTGGGGCTGGCCCAGGAGCATGTGCGTATCCTGGGGCGAACACGCAATTGGCTGCGTTACGATGTGCCGCGCGACTGGGTGCGCCGGGACTGGCGCGGCCACTATCGGGGGCAGAAGCAGATCTGGTTTTTGCTGCGATTGGTGGGACGGGATTGTGATGTCAGCTTGCGCGCCTCGCCCCATCCGGAGTTCGATGCCTGGCGCTGGAATGAATACTGGGCGCCGGCCGAGGCGGTGGTGGAGTTCAAGAAGGAGGTCTATCGCCAAGCCTTGGGCGAGTTGGAAAGGTTTCTCTCGGTCGACGGGAGCCACACTCGCGCACGCCCCCCCTTTTTTCTGGCCGCACGCCCCCACGGTGTGGGGCGGCCGTAATTCTTCATACATAAGAGTATCAACGTGAGCAGAACGTTTAACGTCATTCCCACTTCTCCCCTGCACAAGGGGGCCACCTTCCATAAGCCGCGCCAGATATTGCCTGAGCAGGTTTCCCTGGAAGATCCCGCCTCCCATGTCATGACCGATTTCAAGGTGGTGACCGCCTACACCATCTTCCCCCTGGAAACCATCGAGGATGCACGTGCCAAGATGATTCACCGGGGCGTGCGCATGCTGCTGGTGGTGGACGACATGAACCACCTCCTCGGTCTGATCACCTCCACCGACCTGACCAGCGAGAAGCCTATGCAGGTGGTGCAGGTCCAGGGGATTCGCCATTCCGATGTGATGGTCAAGGACATCATGACGCCTCGGGAGCGACTGGAGGTGCTGTGCATGACCGATCTGGTGGGCGCCTGTGTGGGCGATGTCGTCACTACCCTCAAGGCTCATGGCCGCCAGCATGCCCTGGTGGTGGAGCGGTCCGACGATCGCAGCCAGATCTTGCGCGGCCTGTTTTCCGTTTCCCAGATCAGCCGGCAACTCGATGTCCAGGTGGAAACGCTAGGGGTGGCTCGCACCTTCGCCGAGTTGGGCGCCGAACTGGGCAGATAGCGTGAGAATCATCGCCCGCCCCCAAGATTTGCCCGGTGATCCCGGGCTGTGGGGGCAGGGAGAACCGCTTTGGAAGTTGGCGCCCAAGCGGGACCAGGAAGGGCACTCCTATACCGATTTCATGATGCTCGCCCCGGCTCTGAAAAAACGTTCGGCCCATGAGGTGGAATGCGTGGTTCAGGTGGTGCAGGGCGTGTTGGCCCACTTCGAAGAGTGGGTCGTATTTGCCGATTTCAACCTCAAGCTCAATGTGCTGTGGGTGTCCTTGAAATACCGTCCCGGCATCATCAGCGAGATCGTCGCCGCCTTGCGCGCCAAGGCGCCGGAACTCAAGTTGGTGGCACACAATCCCGAATGCGGCGGATGATCATGGGCCGATGGATTGCCTTGATGCTGTGGCTGGTTGTGCCCATGGGCTCGGCTTTCGCGCAGCAAGTGGTGTGGCCTTGGCCCTATCCGCCGTTCTGGGTGGTGCCGGCGGCGCCCCAGCCCATGCCCTTCCCCACGCCGTTCTGGATCTGGCCGCAGCCGGTCCCCGGCGCGCCAGTGCCGCCACCTGTTGGCCCGGAACCGGCGGCCCCTGCCCAGACCAAGCAAGCCCCCTCCAGTCCGGTTCCCGCTAATTCGGCGGCGCCTCAGGCCGAGCAACAGGCGGAAAAATCACCGCTTCCCCCTGTTGTGCCTGCATCCGCCATGACCGTTACCGAACCCGTTCCACTCCGGCCTGAGCCTGATGCGGTGCAACCCGCGATGGTTCCGCAGGTGGTCACTGCCCCCGGAGCGATGGAGATCCATCCGCTGCCGGAGCAGCCGGAACCGGCGCCGGTCGAGTTGCCCGCGGCGGCTGATGTGGTCGTGCCAGCGGACAAGGCCGCGGCGCAAGCCGATGTCGCCACGGCGACGCCTATGCCCGCGGCAACTCAGCCCGCTCCATTGGCTAAGTCTGCGGTCAATAAGCCGGTGGTCAAGAAGCGGCGAGTCGCCAAGAAGCCTGCCCTCAAACCGCGCAAACTGTGCTGGAAAAACGGGCGCTTGGATGTTTGTCCCTGATGGGGCTGTGCTACCGGCCAATGTTTGAGTAAAATGCTCAAGTAATGACTGAGCGACTTTCGGTCTTGAAATGAGGCTAGCCGCCTTCATTTGAACTATCTGCATCTTCCCTGCCCTACGGCTGAATCCATTCCTTACCAACTCAGAGGTTAGACCATGTCGGTTTCCGAACTGCAAGTGCAAACGGCGCTCAAGGAGCTTGTCGATCCCAACACCCAGAAAGACTTCATCGCCACCAAGTCCGCCAAGAACATCAAGGTGGATGGCGACAAGGTGACCCTGGACGTGGTGTTGCCCTATCCCGCCAAGATGGTCTCGCCCGAGATCAAGCGGATGGTGGAAGACAAGATCAAGAGCGCGACCGGTGCCGCCAGCGTGGAAGCCAACATCACCTGGAAGGTGGTGGCCCATAGTGTGCAGAAGGGCGTCAAGCTGATCCCCGGCGTCAAGAACATCATCGCCGTTGCTTCCGGCAAGGGCGGCGTGGGCAAGTCCACCACCGCCGTCAACATCGCCCTGGCCCTGTCGGCCGAAGGCGCCAAGGTGGGTATGCTGGATGCCGATATCTACGGACCTTCCCAGCCCACCATGCTGGGCATCACCGGTCGCCCGGAATCCCCCGATGGCCAGAACCTGGAGCCCATGATGGGCCATGGTCTGCAAGCCATGTCCATCGGCTTCCTGATCGATGTGGAAACCCCCATGGTGTGGCGCGGCCCCATGGTCACCCAGGCCCTGGAGCAACTGTTGAACAACACCAAGTGGCAGGATCTGGACTATCTGGTGGTGGACTTGCCCCCCGGTACCGGCGATATCCAGCTCACCCTGGCCCAGCGCGTGCCCGTCACCGGCGCGGTGATCGTCACCACCCCCCAGGACATCGCCCTGATCGATGCCCGCAAGGGCCTGAAGATGTTCGAGAAGGTGGGCGTGCCCATCCTCGGCGTGGTGGAGAACATGAGCCTGCACATCTGCGGCAAGTGCGGCCACGAAGAGCGCATCTTCGGCGAAGGCGGTGGGGAACGCATGTGTAATGACTACGGCACCGAGTTCCTCGGCGCCCTGCCTCTGGACATCCGCATCCGCGAGGAAACCGATTCCGGCAAGCCCACCGTGGTGGCCGAACCGGAATCCCGCATCGCCGAGATCTACCGCGCCATTGCCCGCCGCGTGGCGGTCAAGGTCGGCGACCTGGCGGTGGACCACTCTTCCAAGTTCCCCAGCATCGTCATTCAAAACACCTGAGTCGCCGGGAATCGGTTTGCGCTCGGAAGCGCTTGTGCGGGGCCACGGCCCCGCGCTTTAATGCGGGCCTCTGATCACTACCCCTGCAAACGCGTTATGAGCATCAAATCCGACAAGTGGATCCGCCGCATGGCGGCGGAACACGCCATGATCGAGCCGTTCGAACCCGGTCAGGTCAAGGCCCTCAACGGCCACAAGATCGTTTCCTACGGCACTTCCAGCTACGGTTACGACGTGCGCTGCTCCAGCGAATTCAAGCTGTTCACCAACATCAATAGTTCCATCGTCGATCCCAAGCACTTCGACCCGAACTCGTTTGTCGAGGTGCAAGGCGACTCCTGCATCATCCCGCCCAACTCCTTCGCCCTGGCGCGCACGGTGGAATATTTCCGCATTCCCCGCAACGTCCTGGTGGTGTGCCTGGGCAAAAGCACCTATGCCCGCTGCGGCATCATCGTCAACGTCACCCCTCTGGAGCCGGAGTGGGAAGGGCACGTGACCCTGGAGTTTTCCAACACCACGCCCTTGCCGGCCCGGATCTACGCCAACGAGGGCATCGCCCAGATGCTGTTCTTCGAGTCTGACGAGGTGTGCGAGACCTCCTACCGGGATCGGGGGGGCAAGTACCAGGGCCAGACCGGCGTGACCCTGCCCAAGATCTAGCCACCTAATTCTTCAATCCCCGCAAGATGCCGCTAACGCGGCTGGATAATTTCCTGCCCCACGCGAGAATTCATATGCTTGCCGCGGGGGCTTCCTATAATTCTCGCCATCCATTCACCCGTCGTCGCCAGGAGTAGGGCATGCGTTTCCGCTTTCCAGTCGTCATCATCGATGAAGATTTTCGTTCCGAGAATGCCTCCGGTCTGGGCATCCGCACCCTGGCGGCCGCTCTGGAGAAGGAGAATATGGAAGTGCTGGGCGTCACCAGTTATGGCGACCTGTCTTCCTTTGCCCAGCAGCAGGCCCGGGCGTGCGCCTTCATTCTGTCCATCGATGACGAGGAGTTGTCCGGATCGCCTGAAGAGGCCCAGGAGGCCCTGGCCAAGCTGCGCGCCTTCGTCGAGGAGGTGCGCTTCCGCAACGACGAGATTCCCATTTTCCTGCATGGCGAGACCCGCACCGCGCGCCATATTCCCAACGACATCCTGCGCGAGCTCAACGGCTTCATCCATATGTTGGAGGACACGCCCGAATTCCTCGCCCGCTACATCGGCCGCGAGGCGCGCGCTTACCTGGAATCCCTGGTGCCGCCGTTTTTCCGGGCGCTCACCCACTATGCGGCGGACGGCTCCTATTCCTGGCACTGCCCGGGCCACTCCGGTGGTGTCGCCTTCCTGAAGAGCCCCATCGGCCAGATGTTCCACCAGTTCTTCGGTGAGAACCTGTTGCGCGCGGACGTGTGCAATGCCGTGGACGAACTCGGCCAACTGCTCGATCACACCGGCCCGGTGGGGGCCTCGGAGCGCAATGCGGCGCGCATCTTCAACTGCGACCACCTGTTCTTCGTCACCAACGGCACCAGTTCGTCCAACAAGATGGTCTGGCATGCCACCGTGGCCCCCAACGACATCGTCGTGGTGGATCGCAACTGCCACAAGTCCATCCTCCACGCCATCATCATGACCGGGGCGATCCCCATCTTCCTGACGCCCACGCGCAACCACTACGGCATCATCGGGCCTATCCCCATAGAGGAGTTCCGCCCCGAGAACATCCAGAAGAAGATCGCCGCCCACCCCTTCGCCAAGCACGTCAACAACAAGCCGCGCATCCTCACCATCACCCAGAGCACCTACGACGGCATCCTCTACAACGTGGACATGATCAAGGAGTTGCTGGGGGACACCATCGATACCCTGCACTTCGACGAGGCCTGGCTGCCCCATGCCACTTTCCACGAGTTCTACCGGGGCATGCATGCCATCGGCAAGGAGCGGCCGCGCGCCAAGGACGCCCTGGTGTTCGCCACCCAGTCCACCCACAAGCTCCTGGCCGGCCTGAGCCAGGCCTCTCAGATCCTGGTGCAGGATTCGGAAACGCGGAAGCTGGACTTCCACCGTTTCAACGAGGCCTACCTGATGCACACCTCGACCTCGCCCCAGTACGCCATCATCGCCTCCTGCGACGTGGCGGCGGCCATGATGGAACCCCCGGGCGGCACGTCCCTGGTGGAGGAATCCATCCTCGAGGCCCTGGACTTCCGTCGCGCCATGCGCAAGGTGGCGCTGGAGTTCGGCCATGACTGGTGGTTCAAGGTGTGGGGGCCGGATTTCCTGGCCGAGGAGGGCATTGGCGAGCGCGAAGACTGGATCATCAAGGACAACGAGCGCTGGCACGGTTTCGGCCCCCTGGCCCCGGGTTTCAACATGCTCGACCCGATCAAGGCCACCATCATCACCCCGGGCCTGGACGTGGACGGGGATTTCGCCGACTGGGGTCTACCCGCGGCCATCGTCACCAAATACCTTGCCGAGCATGGCGTCATCGTCGAGAAGACCGGTCTGTATTCCTTCTTCATCATGTTCACCATCGGCATCACCAAGGGCCGCTGGAACACCCTGGTGACCGCGCTGCAACAGTTCAAGGACGACTACGACCGCAACCAGCCCCTGTGGCGTGTCCTGCCCGAATTCATCGAGAAACAGCCGCGCTACGAAAAGATCGGCCTCAAGGATCTGTGCGACCAGATCCACTCCATCTACAAGGCCAACGATGTGGCGCGCCTGACCACCGAGATGTATCTGTCGGAAATGGCCCCGGCCATGAAACCCACCGATGCCTACGCCAAGATGGCCCACCGCGAGATCGAGCGGGTGGCCATCGATCACCTGGAAGGCCGCATCACCTCCATCCTGCTGACCCCCTATCCGCCCGGCATCCCGCTGCTGATCCCAGGCGAGCGTTTCAACAGCACCATCGTGCGCTACCTGCAATTCACCCGGTCGTTCAATGAGCAATTTCCCGGCTTCGAGACCGATGTGCATGGCCTGGTGGAAGAAACCATCGATGGCAATACCGGCTATTACGTGGATTGCGTCGCATGAACAGGGGCAAGGTACAAGGGACAAGGGGCAAGGAAAACCTAGACCGTGCTTGTCCCTGAGTTGCTACCCGCCTGATTTGTCAATATAATTCCGCCCCTCCCCGAGCCCGCCCGCTTTCTGTCTGGCGGGCTCGGTTCTTTCCGTCCTTGCCTCATCCCGCGTACGCACGGGGGAGGCCCTAGCCCAAAAGGAGTTTGAATGCGTCACTACGAGATCGTTTTTATCGTCCATCCGGACCAGAGCGAGCAGGTGCCCGCCATGGTTGATCGCTACAAGACCACCATCGCCGCCAAGGGTGGCCACATCCATCGTCTGGAAGACTGGGGCCGCCTGCAACTGGCCTACACCATCCAGAAGATGCACAAGGCCCACTACCTGCTCATGAACATCGAAGTCGATCAGGAAACCATGAACGAGCTGGAGCACGGCTTCCGCTTCAACGATGCGATCCTGCGCCACCTCACCCTGGCTCGTGACGAGGCCGTTACCGCTCCGTCCCCCATGATGAAGGGCGAGAAGGCGCGTAACCTGCTGGTACCCCAGCCGGCCGAGCCCGCCGCTGAAGCACCGGCAGCAGCCCCGACCGAAACCCAGGCCGCGGCCTGAACAGGTTCGAGTTGAGCGTGCGGCTGGTGGAAAGCGCCAGCCTGCGTCGCACCCCGGCGGGAATGCCCGCCATCCGGCTGAAAGTGGCCCACGCCTCGATGCTAGAGGAAGGTGGGCGGCAACGGTCGGTGGAGATCGAGACGGAAGTGGTGGCCTTCGGCCCGGTGGCCGAGCGTTTGGCCCAGGCCAAGACCGGCGCCCAGCTCGATCTGGTCGGATTCCTCGATCGCCGGGGCGCGAACTACCCGCACCTCGAACTGCATGTGACTGAATTGAAATCGTCTGCCCCCGTTGTCGTGGGCGGACCTGAAACGAACCAGGAGTAAGAGAAATGGCTTTCATCAAGCGCAAGCCCCGTCCCAAGAATCCCAACGGCGGCGCCCTGTTCCGCCGTCGCAAGTTCTGCCGCTTCACCGCCGAGAAGGTGAAAGAGGTGGACTACAAAGACATCGAAGTCCTCAAGGATTTCATCAACGAGCAGGGCAAGATCATTCCCGCTCGCATCACCGGCACCAAGGCCAAGTATCAGCGTCAGCTCTCCGTCGCCATCGAGCGCGCGCGTTTCCTGGCCCTGCTGCACTACACCGACCAGCACAGCAGCTAATCAGGAGCACATAAATAATGGAAATCATCCTGATGGAAAAAGTGGTCAACCTGGGCAACCTGGGTGACGTGGTCAAGGTGAAGCACGGCTATGCCCGTAATTACCTTATTCCCCAAGGCTTGGCCAAGCGTGCCTCCGCCGCCAACATCGCCGTGTTCGCCGAGCGCAAGGCCGAGTTTGAGAAGCAGGCGGCCGAGAAGCTGGCTGCCGCTCAGGCTCGGGCAGAAAAGCTGGCCGGCTATGTCTTGCAGGTGAGCCAGAAGGCCGGTGTGGATGGCCGTCTGTTCGGCTCCGTCACCAATTCCGACATCGCCGAGGCCCTGGTGGCCCAGGGCTTCGAGGTGGCCAAGTCGGAAGTGCGCCTGCCGGAAGGCCCGTTCAAGACGGTGGGCGAGTTCCCGCTCACCCTGTCTCTGCACGCCGACGTGGAGTGCGAGATCAGCGTGGTGGTCAAGGGCGAGAGCTAAGCCTTACCCCCCCTCTCCCGCCAGGGGAGGGGACGCCAGAATCAGGCCGCGCAAGCGGCCTTTTTCATGCCTGAAGCTGGGCTACAATCCCCCTTCACTCCGAGTACCCCCCCTATGTCCGCTGTTCTCGATAACGACCTTTCCGCTATCAAGTTGCCTCCCCATTCCGTCGAGGCGGAGCAATCCGTGCTGGGTGGCCTGTTGCTGGAAAACCATGCCTGGGAACGGGTGGCGGACCTGATCAACGAACAGGATTTCTACCGCGCCGACCACCGCGCCATCTGGCGCCAGATCGTACGGCTGATCGACGAGAACAAACCCGCCGATGTGGTGACGGTGGCGGAGTCCCTGGAATCCCACAACCAGTTGGACAATGTGGGCGGTTTGGCCTACCTGGCGGCCCTGGCCCAGAACACCCCTTCCGCCGCCAATATCCGTCGTTATGCCGAGATCGTTCGGGAACGGGCGGTGCTGCGCAAACTCGCCGAGGTGGGCGGCGAGATTGCCGATTCCGCCTACAACACGGGCGGGCGCTCCGCCGGCCAGATCCTGGACGAGGCGGAAGCCAAGGTGTTCGAGATCAAGGAGGCGGGGGCCAAGTCCAGCCAGGGTTTTCTCTCCATGCAGCCCTTGCTCATGGAGGTGGTCACCCGCATCGACGAGCTCTACAACCGGGAAAACCCCAATGACGTGACCGGCGTGCCCACCGGGTTTACCGATCTGGACAGCAAGACCTCCGGTCTGCAACCCGGCGATCTCATCATCGTCGCCGGCCGGCCCTCCATGGGTAAAACCGCCTTCAGCCTGAACATCGCCGAGAACGTGGCCCTGGATTCCAACATGTCCGTGGCGGTATTCAGTATGGAAATGGGCGCCACCCAACTGGTCATGCGTATGCTGGGTTCCGTCGGTCGTCTGGATCAGCACAAGCTGCGCACCGGCCGCATCGGCGAGGACGACTGGCCCCGCCTCACCCACGCCCTGGGTCGTCTCAACGAAACCCCGTTCTTCATCGACGAGTCGCCCGGCCTGACCGCCATGGAGGTGCGCGCCCGCGCCCGCCGCCTGGCGCGCCAGTGCAAGGAGGACCGCCCCCTCGGCCTGATCGTGCTCGACTACATCCAGCTCATGTCCGGCAGCGGCAACGGCGAGAACCGGGCCACCGAGATCTCCGACATCTCCCGCTCCCTCAAGAGCCTGGCCAAGGAACTGCATGTGCCGGTGATCGCCTTGTCCCAGCTCAATCGCTCCCTGGAACAGCGCCCCAACAAGCGTCCGATCATGTCCGACCTGCGCGAATCCGGCGCCATCGAGCAGGACGCCGACGTCATCCTGTTCATCTACCGGGACGAGGTCTACAACCCGGACAGCGAGGACAAGGGCACCGCCGAGATCATCATCGGCAAGCAGCGTAACGGCCCCATCGGCACGGTGCGGCTCACCTTCCTGGGCGAATTCACCCGGTTCGAAAGCTTCTCCGCCGGGGCGGGGTAGATTCACGAAACCGGATTCAAGCTGGGCTAGACTCTCCCTTGCCCCTTGCCCCTTGCCCCTTGCCCCTTGCCCCTTGCCCCTTGCCCCTTGCCCCTTGCCCCTTGCCCCCATGTCCCGTCCCCTGATCGCTCGCATCGATGCCGCCGCCCTGGCCCACAACCTGGGCGTGGCGCGCCGGGCCGCACCCGGCTCCAAGCTCATGGCGGTGGTCAAGGCCAACGGCTATGGCCATGGCCTGCGCCGGGTAGCCCG
>JBGSHR010000007.1:0-6488 GCA_041752155.1 Thiobacillaceae bacterium
GCTGCGCAGGTCGGTGTTGCTCTGCATGGCCTGCTCGATCAAGCCGGTCAGCGCCGGGTCGTTCAACCGTTGCCACCATAGCGCCAGCGCGCTCGCGCCTTGCTCGGTCACCCGGAACGCTGGAGCAGTGGCACCGGCCCAGGTCGCCGGGGCATCGGGGGCCACTGGCCGGTAATCCGGTCCCACGGCGGCGCAGCCGGACAGGGTGACCAGCAGGACGGTCCAGAGCGAGGGGGGAAGGGGGGACATGCTTACCTCGTGGATGGGGAAAGTCAGACGTTGCTCTGAGGTGGCGTTATGAATGGGACTGAACGGTTTCCGCGACAAGCCGCGGGAGCGGCGTCGAGGGCATATTCCACCCAGTGTTTCCGCTTGTGTACGACTGATTCGGACTCGGCGCTTGCCGCCGGGTTCCATAGTGGTTTTGCATTTGTCGTTGTCATGATCCGCGCAATAACAGCCGAACTCCGGACAGAGATCATGTAATGGCCTCGTCGCCGCTGAGGGCCATGGCACTTACCTCCAGTTTAGCCAAAGCGCGTGTTAAAGCAGGTTAAGCCCGGTTAAACCTGATCGGGCCTGACTAAAAAGTGGGGGAGTGGCCGGGGTTCGGCCCCCGGCCTGCCGCCTGTTACAGGCGGCGGTCTCAACAGACTGGACTGGCGTTGACTTCGACCTCCGGCGCCACCGGCGTCAATTTCCAGATCTCCGCGTTGTACTCCGCCATGGTGCGGTCGGTGGAGAATTTCCCGCTGCATGCGGTATTGAGGATGCTCATGCGGGTCCAGCGCTCGCGGTCGCGGTAGGCCGTCGCCGCGTGTTTCTGGGCCGTCACGAAGGCGCGGAAGTCCGCCGCCACCAGCCATGGGTCATGGGGACTGCGGATGGCATCGACTATGGGGGCGAACAGCCCCGGATCCAGGGGATTGAAGTGGCCGGATTCGAGCAGCGCCATGACGCGCCGCAGATCCGCGTCGCCGGCGATGATGGCGTTGGGGTCGTAGTGATGGCGGCTCTCTTCCACCTCCTGGGCGGTGAGTCCGAACAGGAAGAAGTTGTCGTCGCCCACTTCCTCGCGGATTTCGATATTGGCGCCGTCCAGGGTGCCGATGGTCACCGCGCCGTTCATCATGAATTTCATGTTGCCGGTACCGGAGGCCTCCTTGCCGGCGGTGGAGATCTGTTCCGAGAGGTCGGTGCCCGGGGCGATCACTTCCATGGCCGACACTCGATAGTTGGGCAGGAAAGCGACCTTGAGCCGGCCGGCGACGTCGGCATCGCCGTTGACCTTTTCGGCCACCTGGCAGATCAGGGTGATGATCCGCTTCGCCATGAAATAACCGGGTGCGGCCTTGCCGCCGATCAGGACGCAACGGGGCGTCCAGTCCGCATCCTCGCCAGCCTTCAGCTGGGCATAGAGGTGGATGACGTGGAGGATGTTGAGGAGTTGGCGCTTGTACTCGTGGATGCGCTTCACCTGGACATCGAACAGGGCTGCGGGATCGAACTCCACCCGGCAATCGCGCCGTACCAGGTCGGCGAGGCGGACCTTATTGGCCTGCTTCACCGCGTGCCAGCGGGCGCGGAAGGCGGGATCGTCGGCCAGGCCGGCAAGGCCGCGCAGCTCGTCCAGGTGGGAAATCCAGCCGTCACCTATGCTGGCGCTGACGAGTTTCGACAGCCCGGGGTTGGCGGCGGCCATCCAGCGGCGCTGGGTGACGCCGTTGGTCTTGTTGTTGAATTTTTCCGGCCACAGCTCGAAAAAGTCGCGGAACAGCCCGTGTTGCAGCAGATCGGAATGCAGTTGGGCAACACCGTTGATGGAGTAGCTGCCGACGATGGCCAGGTAGGCCATGCGCACCTGGGGCTCCGGTCCTTCCTCTATCAAGGACATGCGGGCCAGGCGTTCGCCATCGCCCGGCCAGCGCCGCGCCACCTCGGCAAGGAAGCGGGCGTTGATTTCGTAGATGATCTCCAGGATGCGCGGCAGGAGTTGGCCGAACAGGCGCACCGACCATTTTTCCAGCGCCTCCGGCAGCAAGGTGTGGTTGGTGTAGGCCATGGTGTGGCGGGTTATCTCCCAGGCCTCGCCCCATTCCAGGTTGTATTCGTCGAGCAGCAAGCGCATCAATTCCGGCACCGAGCAACTCGGATGGGTGTCGTTCAGCTGGAAGCAGTTCTTCTCGGCGAAGCGGCTGAAGTCGCGCCCATGTTTGCGTTCCCAGCCCTCCATCACGTCCTGGAGGCTGGCCGAGGCCAGGAAGTACTGCTGACGCAGGCGCAGTTCCTTGCCGTTTTCGCTGGCGTCGTTGGGATAGAGCACCATGGTGATGTTCTCGGCCGCGTTCTTGGCCGCCACCGACTCGGTGTAGGAGCCGGCGTTGAATTCGCCCAGGTCGAACTCGTCGGTGGCCGATGCGCTCCATAGCCTGAGCACGTTGACGGTGTCATTCCGGTAGCCGGGTATGGGCGTGTCGAAAGGCACCGCCAGCACGTCCTGGCTGTCCACCCAGCGGGCATGCCGGCGACCTTGGGCATCGGTGAAATACTCGGTACGCCCGTAGTACTGGATACGGCGGGTGTGTTCCGGCCGCTCCACCTCCCAGGGATTGCCGTCGCGCAGCCAGTGGTCGGGCTCTTCCACCTGGCGGCAATTCTCCACGTGCTGGCGGAACATGCCGTACTCGTAGCGGATGCCATAGCCCCGGACCGGCAGTTGCAGGGTGGCGCAGCTATCGAGGAAGCAGGCCGCCAGACGGCCGAGGCCGCCGTTGCCGAGGCCGGCATCGAGCTCGACGTCGATCAACTCCTCCAGTTCCAGACCGAGTTTGCGCAGGGCCGGCTCGGCGGTCTCGCCCAGGCCGAGGTTGAGGAGGGCGTTGTTGAGGGTGCGTCCCATGAGAAATTCCAGGGACAGGTAGTAGGCATGCTTGGCATCCTGCTCCTCGTAAGCGTAGCGGGTACGCTTCCAGCGTTCCATGAGGCGGTCGCGCAGGGCCAGGGCCAGGGCCTGGTAGGGATAGTGGGAAGAGCGGCAGTGCTTGTCGCGGCCGAGAAAATTGCCGAAGTAGCGGCGGATGTCGAGGGTAAGCGCTTTCCCGTCCATGCCGAGACGCGGCAGCTCGAACAACTCGGGTGTCGGCTTGCTGGCGCGCAGGGGTTTGAGTTGGCTGGGGGTTTTTTTCTGATTCATGGACTGTTCTAGGTTGCGGGTTTGTTGCGGTTAGCCGGTGAGGTTAAACGCTAGGGCAGGATATGGAAACCGCCAGATTCATCTGGGTGATGACTGGCAGTAACCCGGCATTCGTGGTTGCTTTGGGCGCATTCCGTGGCGGGTGGTGCAAGTCACGAAGGGGCGCGTGCTTGCGGCTGGGCGTGTACCCCGGTGCGATGGGGCGGTTGGAGAAATTTGAGTTTGGATGGGGTTGTCAGGCCATGGCTTGGAGATCCGCCGGGGGTTCCTGCTGGTGCGAGGGCCTCGCGCAACTCTGCCGCAACAGCGGTTCGATGGCGGACAAGCCAAGGGGCTTGCTGATCAGATAGCCCTGGATTTCGTCGCATCCCTGGCTTTCCAGGAAATTGAGCTGGGCATCCGTCTCCACGCCTTCCGCCACCAGATTCAGGTTGAGACCATGGGCGATGGAGATGATGGCCTTGATGATGGCGTGCTGGCGATATTCCCGGTCGATCTCCCAGACGAAGGACTTGTCGATCTTGAGGGTATGGATTGGGAATTTCTGCAGGTAGCTGAGGGAGGAATACTGGGTGCCGAAATCGTCGATGGCGATCATGACCCCGTGGGCCGCCAGGGCCTGCAATTTCTCGGCAACGGCGCCCGGATCGCGGATGAACAGGTTTTCCGTCAACTCCACCTCGATGCGCATGGGGGCGATGTCGTATTCCGTCAGCCAGGCGATGAAGTTGTCGACGAAATCCACCTGATCCAGGTGCAGGGGCGAGATGTTGATGGCAACCCGGGGCGGGGCGATACCTTGCGCATCCCATTGGCGCAGGGTTTTGCATACCCGCTTGGTGACCCATTCGCCGATCTCGATGATGAGGCCGCTATCCTCGGCCACGGGCAGGAACTCGCCGGGCGGCAACAGGCCCAGGGTCGGGTGGTTCCAGCGGATCAGGGCCTCCAGGCCCTTGATGCGACGGTTCTTGAGGTCCACCTGGGGCTGGAAATGCAGCTCGAATTCGTCCTGGTCCAGGGCCTGGCGCAGGGCGGTTTCCAACTCCAGGCGATGGCTGGTGGAAGCCCCCATCTCATGCATGAAAAAGGTGTGGCTGCGGGTGCCGGAGAGACGGCCATGGTAGAGGGCGATATTGGCGTGAAGAATAAGGGCATCCGCCGTTTCGCCATGATCGGGAAACAGGGAGATCCCCGCGCTCACGCTCATATTGATCTTGTTGCCGCTGACCTTGAACGGCTCGGCCAGTTCAATATTGATGCGTTCGACAATGGCGAGCACCTCTTCTTGCGATTGAATGCCGGTGTTCAGCAGCAGGAATTCATCGCCGCCGAAGCGGGCAAGGGTATCGCCGCCGCGCAGGCAGCGTTGGATGCGCTCGCCCACCTGGCGCAGCAATTCGTCCGCCTTGACGTGGCCATAGAGGTCGTTGACGTTCTTGAAACGGTCCAGGTTCAGGAACAGCACCGCCAGGTATTCCCGGTTGCGTTTGGCCTGGATCAGGGCCAGGCCCAGGTGGTCGCGGAACAGGGTGCGGTTGGGCAGACCGGTCAGGGCATCGTGGTTGCTCTGGAACACGGCCAGATCCTCCACTTCCCGGCGCAAGGTGATATCCCGCGCCACACCGTAGTAGTGGCCCTGATCGCCGCCCGGCTCCGGAGCGTCGCCTTCCGGCATGCCCACCGCAGCCAGGTTGATTTCGAAATGGCGGAAGCCGTTGTCCCGGGTGCAGCGCAGGCGCAACTCGAAATTGTGCTTGGCGGTTTCCGCCAGTTTGCGTCCGCTGAAGGCATAGCGGGCCCGCTCCCGGTCATGTTCATGAGCCAGCCTGGAAAAATGCCGGTCCACGGCCTTGTCGTGGGGGATGCCCAGCAGCACCTCGATGCGGTCGTTGATGTAAGTGACGCGTCCGTCCTGGTCGAGGATGAAGATGATGTCGGGCGAGCGGTCCACCAGAAAGCGGTGCAGGCGCTCCGAGTTGGCCATGCGTTGTTGGAATTGCTTGTGGCTGTGCTCCAGGCCGGACTGATGCAGGGCGCGGCGCACGGTATGCAACAGCATCTCGGGTTCCACCGGCTTGCGCACGAAGTCCAGCGCCCCCCGGCGCAGTGCCAGGATGGCGGCATCGATCTCCGTCTCGCCGCTGACGACGATGGCCGGGGTGTTCAGGCCCCGCTCCTTGAAGGACTGCAGCACCTGATGCCCGGTCATGTCCGGCAGGTTGATATCCATGAGGATCAGATCGAAGGATTCGGCGGCGACCCGTTCCAGGGCGGCCCCGCCGGAATGCACCATGCGGACCTCACGCTCCGGTCCGGAGAGCAGTCGCAGCAGACTTTCAGCGAAGTTGACGTCGTCCTCGACGATCAGGATACGGTGCGGCGCCTCGGATACCTTCCCGTCTCCCTGGGCGTCTTGTGCATCGTCCTGTTGGTTCCAGTAAATCATTTCGCCTCACCTAAGATTGCCGTGGGTAGCAGAATTTTGAAACTGGTCCCGGCCTGTGAACTTTTACATTGCAACACACCATCCAGCTCTTCCACCAGCTTGCCGACTATGGCCAGGCCCAGCCCCTGGTGGGGTCCGTCCTTGCTGGAAGCTACCGGCTGGTACAGGTTGTCGATCACTGCCTGAGGCAGGCCAGGGCCATTGTCGCTAACGGCGATTTCTACCGCGTCCTGGCCTTTTGCGCTACGCCAGCGGGCCGTGCTCACCGTCACCTCGCCCTTGCCGGTCAGCGCTTCGGCCGCATTGAAAATCAGATTCATGAGGATCTGCTTGAGCTTGTCGCGCTGGGCCAGGATCGGGGGCAGCCCGTCTTCCAGGGCGGTGCTCAGGGTGATGTGCTGGACCTCGCGCTTGCCCATGCGGCAGAACCGTACCACTTCGTCGATCAAGGGATTGATCTCCATCTTGTTCGCTCTTGGCGCCGGGCCTGAAGCTGGAGCGGCCTGATCCACCTGTTTCATCTGCTGCAGGATCGTGGCGACTCGACGCAATTCGCCTTCGATTAGATCCAGATCCTGCCGGGCCTTGTCCTGATCGCCCAACTGCTCGCGCAGCATGACCAGGTAGTTGCGCACCACGCTTATGGGATTGCTCGCCTCATGCACCACCTTGCGCGCATGTAGCTGGTAACGCTCGGCCATGTCCTGCCGGGCGGCGTCGCGTCGTTCCAGTTGCTGTCCGGCCAGGGCGAGACGGCGCCCCGCCTCGCGCGCGAAGGTGACGAGCAAGGGACGCCGTTGCATGAACAACGCCGCCTTCCTGGCATCCAGGCCGATGACCAGGGCG
>JBGSHR010000008.1:0-3086 GCA_041752155.1 Thiobacillaceae bacterium
CTCGACGATGAACAGGCGGTCATCGCCAGCGGGCGCCGTGAGGTACAGGGGCGCCGCCAGGCCGGAAACCACCGGCTTCAATTGCAACGGCGTGGCGGCCAGGGCCGGCGGGACAGCCCCCAAGGCCAGGACCACCGCCACGGACAAGACACGCGTCAACGAAACTTCGCGGGGAAAATCATGGGAATAACCTGTGCGCTCCAGGGTTTGCATGGAGACCTCCTCGTGTGGAAATTCTTATCAGCTCAAGCTAGCACATTCCGCTCCGCTGGCCAGGCGCTCCTTGCCCCCATCCACCCTCTGAACTAAACAGGATCATATCGGTCCTATTTGCAATTCACAGGAGCCCTCCATGTTGCGCATCTCCAAACTCACCGATTACGCCACCGGCGTCATGACCCGCCTGGCCCGGGAGCCGGAGCGCAGCATGAGTGCCCAACAACTGGCCCAGGACCTGGGCCTGCCCCTGCCCACTGTGGCGCAGCTCCTGAAACGCCTGACCCGGGCGGAACTGGTCCACAGCGTGCGCGGCGCCGGCGGCGGCTATGGCTTGGCGCGCCTACCCCAGGCCATCTCCGTCGCCGAGGTGATCGTCGCCATCGAGGGGCCGGTGGCCCTGACCGAATGCGCCCTGGGGGAAGGCAACTGCACCCTGGAAACCAGTTGCGCCACCCGCGCCAACTGGCAGGTGATCAGCCAGGCGGTGCGGGTGGCGCTGGAATCCGTGCGCCTGAGCGACATGGTGGCACCGCCCCACGGCGTGCCGGTGTCCATGTCCATGGCGAGGAGGCTTTGAGCAAGGAGGGATAGCGATGGCCAACCTGGAAGTTGAAAAACGCGTCAGCGATGAATACCGCTGGGGCTTCGTCACCGACATCGAACAGGAGATCGTGCCCAAGGGCCTGTCCGAGGACGTGGTCCGCCTGATCTCGGCCAAGAAGAACGAGCCGGCGTTCATGCTGGAGTGGCGCCTCAAGGCCTATCGCCATTGGCTGGGCATGAAGGCGCCCACCTGGTCCAGCGTGCATCACCCGCCCATCGACTACCAGGGCATCCACTACTACGCCGCCCCCAAGGCCGGGCCGAAAAGCCTGGCCGAGGTGGACCCGGAACTGCTGCGCACCTACGAGAAGCTGGGCATTCCATTGCAAGAACGGGAGGCTCTGGCGGGCGTGGCGGTGGATGCGGTGTTCGACTCGGTGTCCGTGGCCACCACTTTCAAGGACAAACTGGAGGCCATGGGCATCGTGTTCTGCCCGTTCTCCGAGGCGGTGCACAAGCACCCGGATCTGGTCCAGGAATACCTGGGCTCGGTGGTGCCCTACAGCGACAACTTCTTCGCCACCCTCAACTCGGCGGTGTTCTCCGACGGCTCCTTCGTCTACGTGCCGCCCGGGGTGCGCTGCCCCATGGAGCTGTCCACCTACTTCCGCATCAACGCCCGCAACACCGGCCAGTTCGAGCGCACCCTGATCATCGCCGACGATGGTAGCTACGTGAGCTACCTGGAAGGCTGCACCGCCCCCACCCGGGACGAGAACCAGCTGCACGCCGCCGTGGTGGAACTGGTGGCCCTGAAGAACGCCCGCATCAAGTACTCCACGGTGCAGAACTGGTATCCCGGCGACAAGGACGGACGGGGCGGCATCTACAACTTCGTCACCAAGCGCGGCGAATGCCGGGGCGACCACGCCCACATCTCCTGGACCCAGGTGGAGACCGGCTCCGCCATCACCTGGAAGTACCCCAGCTGCGTCCTGCGCGGCGACCACAGCATCGGCGAGTTCCACTCGGTGGCCCTCACCAACAACCACCAGCAGGCCGACACCGGCACCAAGATGATCCACATCGGCCGGCACACCACCAGCACCATCGTCTCCAAGGGCATCTCCGCCGGCCACGGCAGCAACGCCTACCGGGGCCTGGTGAAGGTGCTGGCGGGGGCGGAAGGCGCGCGCAACCACAGCCAGTGCGACTCCTTGCTGATGGGCCCGGACTGCGCCGCCCACACCTTCCCCTACATCGAGGTGAAGAACCCCAGCGCCACCGTGGAGCACGAGGCCACCACCAGCAAGATCGGCGAGGACCAGCTGTTCTACCTGCGCAGCCGGGGCCTCAGCGAGGAAGACGCGGTGAACCTGATCGTCAACGGCTTCTGCAAGACGGTGTTCCAGGAGCTGCCCATGGAGTTCGCCGTGGAGGCGCAAAAGCTGCTGGCGGTGAGTCTGGAGGGGGCGGTGGGGTGAAGAATCATCCCCTCTCCCCCCGGGAGAGGGTGGCCCGAAGGGCCGGGTGAGGGAGCGCGGGGGGCATGCCAACCAGCGTTCCCTCACCCCAGCCCTCTCCCGAGGGGAGAGGGAGAAATACGAAAGGAGTCTGAAATGCTGGAAATCCGCGATCTGCACGTAGCCATCAACGGCCAACCCATCCTCAAGGGCATCGACCTCTCCGTCCTGCCCGGCGAGGTGCACGCCATCATGGGGCCCAACGGCTCCGGCAAGAGCACCCTGGCCCAGGTCCTGGCCGGGCGCGAGGGTTATGAGATCACCCAGGGCGCGGTGCGCTACCGGGACGCGGATCTGCTGCCTCTGACGCCGGAACAACGCGCCCAGGCCGGCATCTTCCTGGCCTTCCAGTACCCCCTGGAGATCCCCGGCGTGGCCAACATCCAACTGCTGCGCACCGCCCTCAACAGCCAGCGGCGCCAGCGCGGCGAGCCGGAGCTGGACGCCATGGACTTCCTCGACCACGTCAAGGCAAACCTGGCCCTGCTGGAGATGGACGAGAGCTTCCTGTACCGGGCGGTGAACGAGGGCTTCTCCGGCGGCGAGAAGAAGCGCAACGAGATCCTGCAGATGGCGGTGCTGGAGCCGCGCCTGGCGATCCTGGACGAGACCGACTCGGGCCTGGACATCGACGCCCTCCAGCTGGTGGCCCACGGCGTCGAGGCCCTGCGCCGGCCGGACCGGGCCATCATCCTGGTGACCCACTACCAGCGCCTGCTCAACTACATCGTGCCGGACCAGGTGCACGTGCTGGCGGACGGCCGCATCGTCGCCAACGGCGGCCGGGAGCTGGCCCTGGAG
>JBGSHR010000009.1:0-2070 GCA_041752155.1 Thiobacillaceae bacterium
CGCGCTCGCCCAGGGGGCGCTGGTGGGCATCGGTTTCGCCATCGCAGGCTTGCCCTCGGCCGTCGTGTTTGGGGTGCTGACGGCGTTTCTGGCGCTTCTGCCGGTGGGCGGCGCGGCCCTGGTGTGGGCCCCGGCGGTCGCCTATCTGGCCGCGACTTCCCAATGGGGTTGGGCGCTATTCATGCTGATCTGGGGCTCGGGCGTGTCGGTCTCCGACAACCTGCTGCGGCCCTTGCTGATTTCCAGCCAGGCGCCGGTGTCGGTGCTTGCCGTATTCGTCGGCGTCATCGGTGGCATCTCGGCCTTCGGCCTGATCGGCGTGATCATCGGGCCGGTGCTGCTGACCCTCATCGCCGCGCTGCTGCGTTTTCTCGACGAGACCCTCACGAGCGGGTCCTGACGCGGATTTCTGCTCGGGGTAAAGGCGTCGGCGGCGGCGCCCCCAAGAGGGGCCGCGTCCGACAGGCAGCGTTCAAAGAACGGCTCGGTAAGTTCGCTAGCGTACAGATGAGTTTTGAATGGAAGCGGAAGATTGATACCAAATCCTGGTCGACGCTCAAGTTGGTATTGACGCCACCATCCAGAACGGGATTCGGCTGGGCTCCGGCCATTCACCGGAATGCCTGTTTGTTCTTATTCAACGTTTGATTAGGAGACGCAAAATGCTGTGGACTATTGTAGTAGTGCTGGTTGTCCTCTGGCTTCTGGGCCTTGTCACCTCGTACACCATGGGCGGACTCATTCACATACTCCTGGTCATTGCGATCATTGTGATTCTGGTCAATGTCATTCAAGGTCGACGCCTATAGCGAGCCTGAGTTTTCATGCAACGGGATGTCGGGCAAGGCGATTCGGTTCGCGCCATCTGTGTTGCCAGACATCCCGTCGCCGAGGCCCGGATATCCGTATATCTCTCGTGGAGAGGATGAAATGAACGCAGTCAAGATCTTGGCAATCGCGTTGATCGTCGCTGGCAGTCTCGGGTTGGTCTATGGTGGTTTTACTTATACCGAGGACACCCATGAGGCCAAGCTGGGTCCGATAGAGTTGACGGTCAAAGACACCCAGACGGTAAACATCCCGGTCTGGGCTGGTGTGGGGGCAATAGTGGCGGGAGCGATCCTGCTCTTTGTACGCAAGTAAATGAGTAACGGAGAAAATCATGAAAGCAGTTGCCAATGAAGTCAGCAGTGAACAGTTGATCACCGATTTCAAGGTCGTGGTGGCGGATGCGGAAGCACTGCTGCATGCGACCGCCAACCAAGGTGGTGAGAAGCTGGCCGAGGTCCGCGCCAAGGCTGAGGAATCCCTCCGGGTCGTGAAAGCCAGGATGGCGGAGGCGCAAACGGCACTGATTGCCAAAACCAAGGAGGCCGCCCAGGCGACCGACGTCTATGTCCATGAGAATCCCTGGCAAGCCATCGGCGCCGCCGCCGGGCTCGGCTTGCTGATCGGCTGGCTCATGGGCCGCCGCTAGTCGCCGCGCCATGTCCGAGACAACATCCGGCGCGGGCAAGGGATTGCTCGAATCGCTGAGCACCCTCGCGGCAACCCTGGTTGCCATCGCGTATACGCGTCTCGATCTGTTGTCCTCGGATCTGGAGGAGGAGCGGGAGCACTTGTTGTCGCTCCTGGTGCTGGCACTGGTTGCCCTGTTCTGCCTCGGCGTAGGCGCGTTGCTGGCCACGCTCCTGCTTGTGGTCGCCTTCTGGGACACCCATCGTCTCCTGGTGCTGGCGGCGCTTGCCGGGCTCTTTCTGGCGGCGGGCATCGCCGCATGGGGATTCGCCCTGCACAAGGCGAGAACCAAGCCGAGACTGTTTGCCGCGAGCCTGTCGGAATTGCTGAAAGACCGGCAGCAGCTCACCCGCTCATGAACGACAAATTGACCCAGTCGGCCGAACGGCGGGAACGCCTGGTGGCCCAAGCCGCGCTACAACGCACGGCACTGGCGCAGAGCATCGAGCCGTGGCGCGTTCCTCTGGCCCTGGCCGACCAGGGGCTGGCCGTGCTGCGTGCCATCAAGCGCCATCCCGCCTGGATAGTGGGCGGCGTCGCCTTGTTCGTGGC
>JBGSHR010000010.1:0-4358 GCA_041752155.1 Thiobacillaceae bacterium
GCGGCGATACAGGGCGGTGATGGGCAGGCGCGCGGCGATGAATAGACCGGCCAGCTCCAGGCAGCCCAGGTGCGGGCCCAGGACGATCACCCCCCGGCCCCGGGCGCGGGCCGCCTCCAGGTGTTCCCAGCCTTGTATTTCTCGCACCCAGCCGGTGACCTCTTCCAGGGGCCGCAGCCAGATCGGCACCAGTTCCAGCATCCCCTTGCCCAGTTCCCGCGCCACCCGCACCAGCATGGCCGGGGAGTAGAGCCCCGCATGGCGCAGGTTGTCGACCAGCATGCGGCGATGGCGCGGATGCAGCAGGCCCAATAGGCCTAGCGCCCCGCCCAGGAAATGCACCAAGGGCAGCGGCAGGCGGGCGAAAAGGTGGAGGAGTGGACCCAAGGTGGGTTTGACCGGGAGGGAGGCTGACCCTAGAATTATCCAGCCGCCGAGTTAATTGCATCAACGTGCATTCAGACAAATTGCGGGCGGGATACAAATACAGCTAAAGCGTCCGCTCCTGTCCCCAGTGGCGGCCACGCCGGTTTCCATCTAGGGGATTACTAAACAGGAGCAATACATGTCCAAGGACTACCTCTTCACTTCGGAATCCGTTTCCGAGGGCCATCCCGACAAGGTCGCCGACCAGATCTCCGACGCCATCGTCGATGCCATCCTGGCCCAGGACAAATACTCCCGCATCGCCGCCGAGACCCTGTGCAACACCGGTCTGGTGGTGCTGGCCGGCGAGATCACCACCCAGGCCAACGTGGACTACATCGGCGTGGCGCGGGAGACCATCAAGAACATCGGCTACGACAACACCGAGTACGGCATCGACTACAAGGGCTGCGCGGTGCTGGTGGCCTACGACAAGCAGAGCCCGGACATCGCCCAGGGCGTCAACCAGGCCTACGACGACGACATGGACCAGGGCGCTGGCGACCAGGGCCTGATGTTCGGCTACGCCTGCGAGGAGACGCCCACCCTCATGCCCCTGCCCATCTACCTGTCCCACCGCCTGGTGGAGCGCCAGGCCATGCTGCGCAAGGACGGCCGCCTGCCCTGGCTGCGCCCCGACGCCAAGTCCCAGGTCACGGTGCGCTACGTGGACGGCAAGCCGGACGCCATCGACACCGTGGTGCTGTCCACCCAGCATTCGCCCGAAATGGCGGAAGGCCCGGAGGGCAAGAAGCGCATGAAGCAGGCGGCCATCGACGCCATCATCGAGGAGATCATCCAGCCGGTGCTGCCCAAGGAGTTGATCAAGGGCGAGATCAAGTATCTGGTGAACCCCACCGGCTGCTTCATCATCGGCGGCCCCCAGGGCGACTGCGGCCTGACCGGGCGCAAGATCATCGTCGATACCTACGGCGGCGCGGCGCCCCACGGCGGCGGCGCCTTCTCCGGCAAGGACCCGTCCAAGGTGGACCGCTCCGCCGCCTACGCCGGCCGCTACGTGGCCAAGAACATCGTCGCCGCCGGCCTGGCTTCCCGTTGCCTGGTGCAGGTGTCCTACGCCATCGGCGTGGCCCATCCCACCAGCGTCATGGTGGAGACCTACGGCACCGGCAAGGTCACCGACGAGCGCCTGACCGAACTGGTGCGCAAGCACTTCGATCTGCGCCCCAAGGGCATCGTCCAGATGCTGGACCTGCTGCGTCCCATCTACCGCAAGACCGCCGCCTACGGCCATTTCGGCCGGGACGAGCCGGAGTTCACTTGGGAAAGTACCGACAAGGCGGACGCACTCCGTGCGGACGCTGGGCTGTAAAGTCCATGGCGCAGCCACTTGGCGGTACTTCGTCGCAGGCTAATGCCCGTATGGCGGGCGTTAAGGCGCGTAGCGCCGGCCGTAGACAAACCACCGACAAGGCGGACGCCCTGCGCGCCGACGCCGGACTCTGATTTTTTCTACCCCGCCCGAGGGGCGCTGCGACCTGCCCAGGCGGTTTTCAGGGCAGGCCAGGCTCGGGCCGGGGCACATGATTGAACCGCGCCCTTTCATTCAAGGAGTTGTTCAATGAACGCGTTCACCGACTACATCATCGCCGACATGGCCCTGGCCGACTGGGGCCGCAAGGAAATCCGCATCGCCGAGACCGAGATGCCCGGTCTCATGGCCATCCGCGAGGAATACGCCAAGAGCCAGCCCCTCAAGGGCGCGCGCATCACCGGCAGCCTGCACATGACCATCCAGACCGCCGTGCTGATCGAGACCCTCACCGCCCTGGGCGCCGAAGTGCGCTGGGCCTCGTGCAACATCTTCTCCACCCAGGACCACGCCGCCGCCGCCATCGCCGCCGACGGCATCCCGGTCTTCGCCGTCAAGGGCGAGTCCCTGACGGACTACTGGGACTACACCCACCGCATCTTCGAATGGCCGGACGGCGGTTACTCCAACATGATCCTGGACGACGGCGGCGACGCCACCCTGCTGCTGCACATCGGCGCCCGGGCCGAGACCGACCTCGGCGTCATCGCCAAGCCCACCAGCGAGGAGGAGACCATCCTGTTCGCCGCCATCAAGGCCAAGCTGGCCGTCGACGGCAAGTGGTATTCCACCCGCCTCGCACAGATCAAGGGCGTCACCGAGGAGACCACCACCGGCGTGCACCGCCTGTACCAGATGCACGAGCGCGGCGAGCTCAAGTTCCCCGCCATCAACGTCAACGACTCCGTTACCAAGTCCAAGTTCGACAACCTGTACGGCTGCCGCGAATCCCTGGTGGACGGCATCAAGCGCGCCACCGACGTGATGGTGGCCGGCAAAGTGGCACTCGTCTGCGGCTACGGCGACGTGGGCAAGGGTTCCGCCCAGGCCCTGCGCGCCCTCTCCGCCCAGGTGTGGGTCACCGAGGTGGACCCCATCTGCGCCCTGCAAGCCGCCATGGAAGGCTACCGCGTGGTGACCATGGACTACGCCGCCGACAAGGCCGACATCTTCGTCACCGCCACCGGCAACTTCCACGTCATCACCCACGACCACATGGCCAAGATGAAGGACCAGGCCATCGTCTGCAACATCGGTCACTTCGACAACGAGATCGATGTCGCCGGCATCGAGAAGTACCAGTGGGAAGAGATCAAGCCCCAGGTGGACCACGTCATCTTCCCGGACGGCCACCGCATCATCCTGCTGGCCAAGGGCCGTCTGGTGAACCTGGGCTGCGCCACCGGCCACCCCAGCTACGTGATGTCCTCCAGCTTCGCCAACCAGACCATCGCCCAGATCGAGCTGTACACCCGTACCGCCGACTACCCGGTGGGCGTGTACACCCTGCCCAAGCACCTGGACGAGAAGGTGGCGCGCCTGCAGTTGAAGAAACTCAACGCCCAGCTCAGCGAACTCACCGACCAGCAGGCCGCCTACATCGGCGTGCCCAAGCAGGGACCGTACAAGGCGGAGCATTACCGGTATTGAAACAATGATCGAATAGGATCGCCCGCGGCCCAGGACGGGCCGCGGTTTTTTGGCGATCAGGCGGCGCCTTGTACTGCCTTATATCGAAGGGAGAAGTTTATGAAAAGCACCGGCACATATGGAGTGCTTGCTATTGCCATCCTCACCTCGGGATGCGCTTCCATTGTCAATGGCACCAATCAGAGCTTGTCTGTTGAAGCCCGCAACAAGGGAGAGCAGGTGGCGGGCGCAAATTGCAAGCTGATCAACGACAAGGGGACGTGGTTCATCAACGCGCCCGGCTCCACGACTGTTCACAGAAGTTTCGAGGAGTTGTCCGTGCGTTGCGAGAAGGAGGGCATGGCCCCCGGTCTCGTCTCGGTGAAGTCATCCACCAAGGGCATGGCCTTCGGCAACATACTCTTCGGCGGCATCATCGGCGCGGGCGTGGACGTGGCTAACGGCGCGGCCTACGACTACCCGGCATTGATCACGGTGGAAATGGGCGAGACGGTCACTCTGGCACCACCGGCCCAGGCGGCGGCAGCGACCGATACCGCCAGTGTCGGCACCAGCAGTACCAGCACCACAAATTAGGCCTCCCTGGTCTAGGTGCCCACATGAAAAGGCCGCCTCATGGGCGGCCTTTTTTATGGTCTGCTAAATCTTCAGCCGTGATAACGCGGGCTCTCCGCCCGCACCGTATCCACCAGCACGCTGACGTTTTCCGGCGGGGTGAACTGGGAGATGCCGTGGCCCAGGTTGAACACGTGGCCGCTGCCGTTGCCGTAGCTGGCGAGGATGCGTTTGGTCTCGGCGGCCACTGCCTCGGGGGTGGTCAGGAGGATGCTGGGGTCCATGTTGCCTTGCAGTGCCACCTTGTCGCCCACCCGTTTGCGCGCGTCGCCGATCTCGATGGCCCAGTCCAGGCCCACGGCGTCGGCGCCGCAGGCGGCGATCTGTTCCAGCC
>JBGSHR010000011.1:0-2082 GCA_041752155.1 Thiobacillaceae bacterium
CGGCCTTGATGGCGGCGATGCGGGCGGAGTTGACGCGGCTCATCTGGCCGGCGCCGACGCCGATGGTCATGCGGTCTTTCGCATAGACGATGGCGTTGGACTTGACGAACTTGGCGATGCGCCAGGCGAACAACAGGTCATCCATTTCCTTCTCGCTGGGGGCGCGCTTGCTCACCACCTTCAGTTCGCCGTGCAGCAGGATATCGGCGTCCTGCACCAAGAGGCCGCCGGCCACCCGCTTCATGTCCATCTGGGCCACGCCGCCGCTCCAGGCGCCGCACTCCAGCAGGCGCACGTTCTTCTTGGCGGCCACAGCCTCGGAGGCCTCCGGGCTCACCTCGGGGGCGATGATCACCTCGACGAACTGGCGCTCGACGATGGCCTTCGCGGTCTCGCCGTCCAGGCGGCCGTTGAAGGCGATGATGCCGCCGAAGGCGGATTCCGGATCGGTCTGGTAGGCGCGGTCGTAGGCTTCCAGCAGGGTGGCGCCATAGGCCACACCGCAGGGATTGGCGTGCTTGACGATGACGCAGGCCGGGGCGGCGTCGAACAGCTTGATGCACTCCAGGGCGGCGTCGGTGTCGGCGATGTTGTTGTAGGACAGTTCCTTGCCCTGGATCTGGCGAGCAGTGGCGATGGTGCCGGCGGGGGCGTTGGCCTCCACGTAGAAGGCGCCGTTCTGGTGCGGGTTCTCGCCGTAGCGGCAGGTCTGGGCGCGGCTGAATTGCAGGGTGAGCCGCTCGCCGAACTGGTCCTTGCCGCCTTCGGCGTTGAGGGCGGTCAGGTAGTTGCTGATGTGGCCGTCGTACTGGGCGGTGTGGGTGAAGGCCTTCTTGGCCAGGGCGAAGCGGGTGGCGTCCGTGAGAGCGCCGCCGTTGGCCTGCATTTCCTTCACCAGGGCGGCGTAGTCGGCCGGGTCGGTGACGATGGCCACGTGCTTATAGTTCTTGGCCGAGGAGCGCACCATGGCCGGGCCGCCGATGTCGATGTTCTCGATGGCCTCGTCCAGGGTGTGGGGCTTGGACACGGTCTGCACGAAGGGATAGAGGTTGACGCACACCAGGTCGATGGTGTCCAGGCCGTGCTCGCTCATGGTGGCGGCGTGGGCCGGGTTGTCGCGCACCGCCAGGATGCCGGCGTGGACCTTGGGATGCAGGGTCTTGACGCGGCCGTCCAGCATCTCCGGGAAGCCGGTGAATTCCGACACATCGATCACCGGCAAGCCGGCGTCGCGGATCGCCTTGGCGGTGCCGCCGGTGGAGAGCAGCTCAACGCCGGCGGCGGAAAGCGCGCGGGCGAAATCGATGAGACCGGTTTTGTCGGAGACGGAAAGTAGAGCGCGTTTAATCATGTTTTTTCACCACAGAGGCACAGAGACACAGAGATGGCAGCGAGATGTTTTTCTCTGTGCCTCTGTGTCTCTGTGGTTAAGAATTATTTGATCCCGTGCTGCTGCATCTTCTTGCGCAGGGTGTTGCGATTGATGCCGAGCCATTCGGCGGCGCGGCTCTGGTTGCTGCCGGCCCGATCCAGGATCACGTCCAGCAGGGGTTTCTCGATGCAGTTCACTACCATCTCGTAGATGCCGGCCGGGGTTTCCCCGTCCATGTCCTTGAAGTACTGGGTGAGCACCTGGCGCACGCAAGCCGCCAGCTCGTTTTCGTCAATCTGTTGTTCCATCCTGAGACCTTGTATCAGGCTGCTTCTAAATCGGCAGCCGGTGTATCGAGGTAGACGAGCCGCTGGTTGCGTTCCCGGGCTCGCCAAAAGAAATCGTTCACGGCTTCCAGTTGTTCCCGGCTGGTCTCCAGCCGGCACATGGCATGGCGGAAACCGGCGGAGTCGGCCAGGCCCTTGGTGTACCAGGCGATGTGCTTGCGCGCCATGCGGGTGCCGGTGAGCTCGCCGTAGAAACCGTACAGGTCGTCCAGGTGATCCAGCAGGATGGCGTGGATCTCCTCCACCTGGGGGGCGGGCAGTTTCTCCCCGGTCTCCAGGAAATGGCTGATCTCCCGGAACAGCCAGGGCCGGCCCTGGGCGGCGCGGCCGATCATGACCGCGTCGGCGCCGGTGTGCTCCAGC
>JBGSHR010000012.1:0-1997 GCA_041752155.1 Thiobacillaceae bacterium
GGGACGGGCGGCTCCGCCAGTTCCGGCAGCAGGGTGTCGTAGGCATTGAACACCGCATTGCACTGCCCGCAACGCACCAGGCCCCGGCGCAGACCCAGGTGGGCCTGAGTGATGCGGAACGAGGTGCGGCACTCAGGGCAGGTGGTTTGCATGCTTCTCGCCTTCCAGACAGACCCAGCCGTCCTCCACGGCCCATTGGCTCATGGCGAAGGCGGTGGCGTAGATGGCCATGACCTCCGCCGCCTGTTCCGCCAGGATGCCGGACAAGGCGATGCGCCCGCCGGCCTTCACCCTGGCCGCCAACAGGGGCATGAGGGCCTTCAATGGATTGGTGAGGATGTTGGCCACCAGCACGTCGTACTGGCCGGCGGGCAGGTCGTCGGGCAGGAGAAAAGTCGCCGCCACCTGATTGCGCTCGGCATTGTCGCGGGAGGCGGTCACCGCCTGGGCATCCACATCCACTCCCTCCACCCGCCCCGCCCCCAGCTTCTTGGCGGCGATGGCCAGGATGCCGGAACCACAACCGTAATCCAGCACCGATTCGCCACCCTCGAGGTGCTGTTCCAGCCACTTCAGGCACAAGCGGGTGGTGGGATGGCTGCCGGTGCCGAAGGCCAGGCCGGGATCGAGCACCAGGGTAATGGCCTGGGGATCGGGGGCTTCGTGCCAGGAGGGCACGATCCACAGGCGCTCGGAGATGGGGATGGGCTCGAACTGGGATTGGGTGAGGCGCACCCAGTCCTGCTCGGCCACCGCCTCCACCTGGTGCTCAACATCGGCGGGAAGCTTCAGCCGGCGCAGCAGCCCGGGCACGTCGGCGTCCGCCTCCAGCAGGGCCACCACCCAGTTGCGCTGCCAGACTTGGGGTGCGACTGCGTAGGACGGAGCAGTGCCTTGCGAAGCAAGGTGCGACCCCGAAGCAGGATGCGGATGCCCGGCCCCTGGAACAGTGGAACTCCATGCGGGATCCATCAAGGGCATCCCCAGGCCCGGCTCGCCGAACTGGGGCAACTCGGCCTCCGTGCCGGCATCCCTATCCTCGATGGAGACGGACAGGGCGCCCGCGTCCATCAGGGCGTCGGCCAGGATCTCGGCCTGGTCGCCTTCGGCGGCGAGTTTCAGGGAGAGCCAGGCCATGTCCGCTCCCTGGAATCAGTGCTTGTTGAGGCCGAGTTTCTTCTCGAGGTAATGGATGCTCACCCCGCCCTCCAGCACCGCCTGGTCCACCAGCAGGTCCTGGTGCAGGGGGATGTTGGTCTTGATGCCCTCCACGATCATCTCCGACAGGGCGATGCGCATGCGTGCGATGGCCTGCTCGCGGGTGGCTCCATAGGTGATGAGCTTGCCGATCATGGAGTCGTAATGGGGCGGCACGTAGTAGTTCTGGAACACGTGGGAATCCACCCGCACGCCGGGGCCGCCCGGGGCGTGATAAAGCGTGATGCGCCCGGGCGAGGGCACGAAGGTGCGGGGGTCTTCCGCGTTGATGCGGCACTCCATGGCGTGGCCGCGGAACTGGATGTCCTTCTGCTTGTTGGCCAGGGGCAGGCCGGCGGCGATGCGGATGCTCTCCTGGACGATGTCCACACCGGTGATGAGCTCGGTGACCGGGTGTTCCACCTGGACCCGGGTATTCATCTCGATGAAGAAGAACTCGCCATCCTCGTACAGAAACTCGAAGGTGCCGACGCCGCGATAGCCGATCTTGCGGCAGGCCTCGGCGCAGCGTTCACCGATCTTGTTGCGCAGCTTGGGGTCCAGCCCGGGCGCCGGCGCCTCTTCCAACACCTTCTG
The DNA here is from genome assembly GCA_041752155.1 of Thiobacillaceae bacterium. Classification (GTDB taxonomy): domain Bacteria; phylum Pseudomonadota; class Gammaproteobacteria; order Burkholderiales; family Thiobacillaceae; genus PFJX01. The sequence continues at coordinate 1,795 of JBGSHR010000012.1, forward strand.
GTGGCGCCGCTGCATGGAGCAGTCGCGCTCGCCCAGGTGGATGGCGTTGCCATGCTCGTCGGACAGCACCTGGATCTCGATGTGGCGCGGATTGCCCAGGTATTTCTCCATGTACACCGTGGGGTTGCCGAACGCCGCGCCTGCCTCCGACTGGGTCATCTGCACCGACTGGATCAGGGCCGCGTCGGTGTGCACCACGCGCA
>JBGSHR010000013.1:0-7303 GCA_041752155.1 Thiobacillaceae bacterium
GGGTCGCCGGCCTGGGAGGCGATCACCTCCACGTTGTTGCGCCGGCCCCATTCCGCCCGCAGATCCCGGGCCGCGGCGCGGAAGGTGTCGCCGGCGGCCAGCAGCACGCTCTTGCCTTCCTGCTGGAAGCGCTGGGCCAGCTTGCCGATGGTGGTGGTCTTGCCGGCGCCGTTGACGCCGGCCAGCATGATGACGAAGGGCTGGGCGCGAGTGGTGTCCAGCGGCTGTTCCAGGGGCCTCAGCAACTCGGCCAGTTCGGCCTTGAGGGCCTCTTTCAGATCCGCCGCCTCGGTCAGTTTGTCGCGCTTGACCCGGGCGCGCAGGCGGCCGAGCAGATGCTGACTGGCCTCGACACCCACGTCCGCGGTGAGCAGCACCGTTTCCAGTTCCTCGAACAGGGCCTCGTCGATCTTGGCGCCGGCCCCGAGCAGGCCCGCGATCTGGCCGGTAAAGCCGGTGCGGGTGCGCGCCAGGCCTTGCTTGAGGCGCTGGGCCCAGGACAGTTTGGGGGCGGACGGGGGCGTGGCTGCTGGCTCAGGAGCCGTTTCTGGGGCGGCTTCTGGGGCGGCTTCGGATTTTCCGGACTTGAAGAAACCAAACACGATGGGGGGCGGTCAGAGAGGCTGCGTTGAATGCTGAGAAATTCTATCATGCGTCCCCTCACTTACCGGATCGACACCTCCTCCATGAAACGAATCTTTTATGCCCTGGGGCTTGCCGCGACCTTGATCGCGCCAGTACACGCGGAAATCCTGGAGCAAACCCTGGCCAACGGCCTGCGGGTCATCGTCAAGACCGACCGGCGCGCGCCGGTGGTGGTCTCCCAGGTGTGGTATCGGGCTGGCAGCATGGACGAGAGCTATGGCAGCACCGGTGTGGCCCATGTGCTGGAACACATGATGTTCAAGGGCACCAAGGATGTGCCCGCCGGCGAGTTTTCCAAGCGCATCGCCGCCGCCGGTGGACGCGAGAATGCCTTCACTTCACGCGACCACACGGCGTATTTCCAGACCCTGCAAAAGGATCGCCTGGAATTGGCACTGAAGCTGGAGGCCGACCGTATGGCCAACCTGGCGTTGTCGGCGGACGAATTCGCCAAGGAGATCCAGGTGGTCATGGAGGAGCGCCGCTTGCGCACCGAGGACAACGCCCAGGCCCAGTTGTACGAGGCTCTCATGGCCACCGCCTACCAGACCCATCCCTATCGCCACCCGGTGATCGGCTGGATGGACGACCTCAAACACATGGACGTGGCCGATGCCCGTAAGTGGTACCAGCGCTGGTACGCCCCCAACAACGCCACCCTGGTGGTGGCGGGGGACGTGGACCCGGCCCAGGTGTTCGCCTGGGCGCAAGCGTATTTCGGCGCCATTCCCAGCCATTCCCTGCCGGTGCGTAAACCGCAACAGGAAGCGGTACAGCTGGGGATGCGGGAAGTGATGGTGAAGGCCCCCGCCAAACAGCCGGTGGTAGCCCTGGCTTGGCAGGTGCCCCAGTTGCTCGATCCGGCGCGCGATTGGGAGCCTTATGCCCTGGAGATCCTGGCCGGGGTGCTGGATGGCAATGCCTCCGCCCGGCTGAATCAGTCCCTGGTGCGAGAGCAGCGCATCGCCACCGAGGCGAGCGCGGGTTATGACGATGTTTCCCGTGGCCCGGCCCTGTTCATCGCCGATGCCACCCCGGCGGAGGGGCAGTCGGTGCCGACGGTGGAGGCCGCCTTGAAGCAGGAAATCGCCCGCATCGTGCAAGACGGCGTGAGCGAGAAGGAGCTGGCCCGGGTCAAGGCCCAGGTGCTGGCCAGCCAGGTGTACCAGCAGGATTCCCTGTTCTACCAGGCCATGCTGATCGGCGAGTGGACCACCGCCGGCCTGGATTACCGGGCGCGGGACATCCGTTTCAACAAGCTCAAGGCGGTGACCGCCGAGCAGGTAAAGGCGGTGGCGGCCAAGTATCTGGTGGACGATCACCTCACCGTGGCGGTGCTGGACCCGCTGCCCATGCCGGAGGGAAAGCAGGACTCCCCGGCCAACGCGATGGGAGCCAGCCATGTTCGCTAAGCTGACCCTGGCCTTCCTCGCCGCCTGCCTGCTGGCGCCCGCAGCCCGGGCCGGCCTCAACATCCAGCACTGGACCACGCCCCAGGGCGCCCGGGTGGTGTTCGTGGAGAACCACGACCTGCCCATGCTCGATGTCAGCGTGGATTTTTCCGCCGGCAGCGCCCGAGACACTCGTGCCAAGTCCGGCTTGGCGAGCTTCACCCGCCATGTCATGGGTCTGGGGGCGGGCGCCTATAGCGAACGGGACATCGCGGAAAAACTGGCGGACGTGGGGGCGAATCTGTCCGGTCGCCTCGACGCCGATCGGGCCGGTTTCCTGGTGCGTAGCCTGAGCGGCAAGGGGGAACTGGAGCCGGCCATGGATGTGCTGTCCGCCATTCTTGCCCACCCGCGCTTCGAGCCGGAGATAGTGGAGCGGGAAAAGGCCCGCACCATCGCCGCCCTGGAAGAGGCCGCCACCAAGCCCGAGAACATCGGCGAAAAGGCCTTCCAGGCCGCGGTGTACCGCAATCACCCCTATGCCCTGTACGAGGGCGGAGAAGTGGACAGCGTGCGTGGGCTCAGCCGGGACGATCTGGTGGCGTTCTATCGCGGCCACTACCGGGCCAAAAACATGTCGATCGCCTTCATGGGAGACATGACCCGGAGTGAAGCGGAGCGCTTGGCCGCCCGTCTCGCCGCTGGTTTGCCGGAGGGAGAGGCCCCGGCACCGATCCCACCGGTACCGACGGCGGGCCAGGGCCAGGTGGAGGTCATCCCCCACCATGCCACGCAAAGCCACTTGTTCATGGGCCTGCCCGGGATCAAACGCATAGACCCGGATTACTTCCCCTTGTACGTGGGCAACTACGTGCTGGGCGGCGGCGGTTTCGATTCCCGGCTGACCGAATCCGTGCGCCAGAAGAAGGGCCTGGCCTACAGTGTTTACAGCTACTTCATGCCCATGGAACAACAGGGGCCGTTCCAGATCGGCCTGCAGACCCGGCGCGAGACGACCCGGGAAGCGGTGGATACGGTGCGGGCGGAATTGGCGCGCTATCTGGAGCAAGGACCGAGCGAGGCGGAGCTGACCCAGGCCAAGAACAATCTGGTGGGCGGCTTTCCGCTACGCATCGACAGCAACAAGAAGATCCTCGAATACCTGGCCGTGATCGGCTTCTACCGTCTGCCCCTGGACTGGCTGGATACCTATTCCGGCAAGGTGGCGGCTGTTACCCGGGAAGATATCCTGCGCGCATTCCGTGCCCGGGTACGGCCCGAGGTCATGAGCACGGTGATCGTCGGGGGGCAGCTTGACAGCCAGGCCGCGCGCTAAGGGAGGCCAGGGTAGGACCAGTGGCCGTGGCAATTCGGTGCGCCTGATCGGCGGCCAGTTGCGCAGCCGCATCCTGCATTTTCCCGATCAGCCCGACCTGCGTCCCACCCCGGATCGGGTGCGGGAGACCCTGTTCAACTGGCTCGGGCAGCGCCTGGACGGGAAGAGCTGCCTGGATGCCTTCGCCGGCAGCGGCGCCTTGGGCTTCGAGGCGGCCTCGCGCGGGGCCGAGCGGGTGGTCATGCTGGAGCGGGACGGCAAGGCGGCCGAGGCCTTGCGGCAGCATGCCAAGTCTCTTCCCGCGCCCGCCGTGGAGGTCCTGCAGATGGATGCCCTGAGCTATCTGCAGCGCGGCGACGAGACCTTCGATGTGATCTTCCTAGACCCTCCTTTCAGCATGGATTTGCTGGGGCCCGCTTTGCATTCCGCGGCGACACGGCTCAAGCCCGGCGGTAAAATCTATGCCGAATCGCCCCGGTTTCTGGAGCAGGAAGCATTCGAGATTCTGCGTCAGGGCCGGGCCGGCCTGTCCCACTACTATCTGCTGGAGCCAGTTTGAAACGGATCTTGGTCTATCCCGGTACCTTCGATCCGTTGACCCGGGGCCATGAGGACCTGGTTCGGCGCGCTCTGAAGCTGTGCGATGAGTTGGTGGTGGCGGTGGCGGACCATACCCCGAAAGTCCCCTGTTTTTCCTTGAAGGAACGGGTCGAGATGGCGCGCGAGGTCTTGGCCGATCTGCCGGCGGTCAGGGTCGAGCCCTTCTCCGGCCTGTTGGTGAACTTTGTCGGCAGCGTGGGGGCCAATATGGTGTTACGGGGCCTGCGCGCGGTGTCGGATTTTGAATACGAGTTCCAGCTTGCCGGCATGAACCGGCATCTGGACCCGGAGATGGAAACGGTTTTTCTTACCCCGGCGGAACAGCACATGTTTGTTTCCGCCAGCATGGTGCGCGAGATCGCCCGGCTCGGCGGAGATGTGCGAAGCTTCGTGCATCCGCTGGTGGCCGCGCGGCTTACGGCCAAATTCGCTTAATGATTTTGCTCAACAAAACTGATTTGAAAAGGAAAATGACATGGCTCTGATGATCACCGACGAATGCATCAACTGCGACGTGTGCGAACCGGAGTGCCCGAACGGGGCTATTTCTCAGGGCGAGGACATCTACATCATCGACCCAAACAAATGCACCGAGTGCGTGGGGCATTTCGACACGCCCCAGTGCCGCGAGGTCTGTCCGGTGGATTGCATACCGGTGAACCCGAACTATGTGGAAGACAAGGATCAGCTGATGCGGAAATACGAGCAGCTGACGGCAGACAAGTAAACACTCCTGCCCTTCATGCAAAAAGCGCGGCCTCGGCCGCGCTTTTTATTGGCAGAGGGCGGAATCAGGCCGCCAACGCGGCTTCCTCTTCCACGGTCGGGGCCAGGGCGCTACGGATGTGGATCGTCAGCTGGGCCAGTTCGTCGATCTGGCGCGAGACCTCGATGAGCATCTGATCCAGTTCGCCGATACGGTCTTCCAGGGTGTCCGCCGCCTTGTGGATGCGTTTGACGCTCTCCAGGCGGCGACGCAACTGCATCTGGTGCTCACGCACCTGGCTTTCCATGGGCGACATGATGGCCTTGAGCCAGTTCGCCACGTCCTTGTTCAATATCTCGAACACCTGTACCACCCGGCTCGCCAGGGTGTCGAAGAAGCGGGTCGTCAAGGTGTACTGCTCGGTGGTCAGGAAGGTGTAGAAGGTATTGAACTGCTGGTCGTAGGCTTCTTCCAGGCGCTGCATTTCCTTGCGGTAGCGCAGCATGGAGAACGGCGGGATGGTGATGAGGTTGATGCCATGCTCCTGATTGAGCTTCTGGTACATGGCCTCCATCATCCGGTTGATTTCTTCGATCTGGCTGTTGGCGATGGCCAGCTGGTCGTCCAGTTTCGTGAAGAAGCTGTTCATGGCGTCGCGCAGGCCCTTGGTGAAGCGGCTTTCCAACATGGCTTCGCGAGCCTGGCGTACTTCGTCGCGCAACACATCCATGCCGATCTGGGAGAACAGCTTGATGCTCTGCTGCGAATAGACCGAACGTAGCGCCTGAAACTGCTGCAGACCGCGCTCGAAGGCGTCCTTGTCGTTGGCGATCTTGCCCATGATGTGTTCCACCACGTCCTCGTTCTTGCCTTGCAGGCCCTTGAGCTCTTGCAGCTGTTCCTCGATGCCGCGCCGGCGCGCATCCAGCAGGCTCATGCTGTTGCCCAGCATGTCGGACAGCTCGGCCTCGGTCTGGTCCCTGACGATGGCCTGCTTGGAGGAGATCAACTCGTCCGAGAGGGCCTTCTCCAGCGCCGCGAGCCGGCTTCTTTCCAATAGCGCCGGATCGCCGTTGATCTTGGCCAGCAGGCCTTTCTGGGCGGAAACCGGGAAGATCTGGGCCGGAGCCACCCCCAGCAGATCGGCACTGTCTTTGACCTGTTTGTTTATCTCGGCTTCGATCTGTTCGGACGTTTTCAGATCGTCCCACAGGCCGTCGATTTTGTTCAGGGCCACCAGGCGGCCCCGGTTCTTGCCGCGGGCGTAGATATGGCTGCGCCACACGTCGATGTCCGACTTGGTCACGCCGGTGTCGGCGGCCAGCACGAACAGCACGGCGTGGGCGTTGGGCAGGAGATTGAAGGTGAGTTCCGGTTCCACGCCGATGGCGTTGAGGCCCGGGGTGTCGTACACCACCAGTCCTTTTTCCAGGAGTGGGTGGGGAAAGTTGATGACGGCGTGGCGCCAGGCAGGGATGCTGACGCTACCGTCCTCGTTGAGGGAGGGGCTGGCCTCGGGATTGCCCGGGTTGTACAGGCCGTAGCGGGTGGCGTCCTCCAGGGAGACGCTCTTGACCCGGCAGACTTCCTGCATGGCCTCGGCGACGCTGGCGGGGGAAGAGGTGTCGATGAGGATCGGCGTCCACTCGTCCGGGTAGCCCTTGTATTCCGAGATGGTGGCATTGGAGCCCCGGGTCTCGATGGGCAGCATCTCGATCATGGGCGGCTTGGACGCGTCATAAAGCAGCTCGGTCGGGCACATGGTGGTGCGGCCGGCGGTGGACGGGAGCAGGCGCTGCTTGAGATCGGAGAGGAAGATGGCGTTGATCAGCTCGGACTTGCCCCGGGAGAACTCGGCGACAAAGGCGACATGCAGCTTGTCTTCCGCCAGGCGGTCGATGAGCTGCTGTAGGCGCAGGTCCCGCTGGGAGTCGTTGAGGTCTTCGCGGTTGAGCCATTGGCGGTAGTTCGCGATGGAGCGCGATAGCTCTTGGCGCCATTGGCTGTACAGCTCGAAGTCGTTAACAAGCGATGTGGTCATTCGTCTACCTCCTGCGGAGCCAGGCCCTGAGTGGTGTTGTCGCGGAAACTCTACCATTAACGGCAGCTTTCAAGCCGGCTTGAGGGGTTTTCTCCGCTCAGCGCCGCTGGCAGTTGGGGCAATAAAAGGTCGAACGTGCGCCCTGGCGTATCTGCCGGATGCTCGTGCCGCACTTGCGGCAGGGCTCGCCAGTGCGGCCATAGACGAAGTAGGTCTGCTGGAAATACCCCGGCTGGCCATGGCCGTCGACGAAATCCCTCAGGCTGCTGCCACCGGCCGCGATGGAGCGGGCGAGGGTGTCCTTGATCGCCGCCACCAGCCGGGCGCAGCGCGGCGACGAGAGCTTGCCGGCGCTCAGGCGGGGGTTCACGCCGGCGTGGAACAAGGCCTCGTTGGCGTAGATATTGCCGATGCCGACCACCTGGTGGGCGTCCATGAGCAGGGCCTTGATGTTGCTGCCGCGCCCCCGGCTCAGAGCGTGCAGGCAAGCGCCGTCGAAGGCGTCGGACAGGGGCTCCACCCCCAGGTGCGCCAGCAGTGGATGCTGTTCCGGCTGCTCGCACCAGAGCAGGGCCCCGAAGCGG
>JBGSHR010000014.1:0-1530 GCA_041752155.1 Thiobacillaceae bacterium
GGCCCGGGTGCTGAAGGCGAACAGGCGCCGCCCGGCCAGGGCCGCCAGCAGGGCGGGCCAGTCCGCATGGACGCGCAACTCGGCGTACTCGTGGTAGTCCAGGCCGGCGCGGCGCAGCTGCTTGTCATCCAGACTGAAGCCCAGGGGTTGCACCAGATGCAGGCGGCAGCCGGTGTTGGCCGCCAGGCGGATGACATTGCCGGTATTGGGGGGAATCTCCGGCTCGACCAGGACTATTTCGAACATATCACTTGAGACATAGAAGCTAAGCCGTTAATTTACGCGGCATTCACGCCGACGGAGCAGAACATGGCGAGGCCCGAGAAGATCCGCCTGGGCGATCTTCTGATTCAACAAAGACTGATCTCCCAGGAACGCCTGCAGGAAGCCCTGGAAAAACAGAAGCTGACCGGCCGCAAGCTGGGGCGGGTGCTGGTGGAGCACGGCTTCGTCACCGAAGACGAGATCTCCGGCGCCATCGCGCGTCAGCTCAACATCCCCTTTTTGGATCTGCAACAGGCCCACGTGCGTCCCGAGGTGGTGCGCCTGCTGCCCGAACAGCTGGCGCGCCGTTTCCGCGCCGTCGCCCTGGAAAACCGCGGCGAGGCGGTGCTGGTGGCCATGGCCGACCCCACCGACCTGTTCGCCTTCGACGAGATCATCCACTACCTGGGCCGGGAAGTGGAGCCGGCGGTGGCCAACGAGGGCGCCCTGAGCCAGTTCATCGACCGGGTCTATCGCCGCACCGAGGAAATCTCCGAACTGGCGCGCAACCTCACCGAGGAACTGGGCGAGGACGTCATCGACTTCGGCGCCCTGGCCGCCAGCCAGACCGACGAGGAGGCGCCGGTGGTGCGCCTGCTGCAGAGCGTCTTCGAGGACGCCCTCCAGGTGCGCGCCTCGGATATCCACGTGGAACCCATGGAGCAGGGCCTGCGCATCCGCTTCCGGGTGGATGGCGTGCTGTCCGTCGCCACCGAGGCGGACAAGAAGATCGGCCCGGCCCTGATCCAGCGCCTGAAGCTGATGGCCGAACTGGACATCGCGGAAAAACGTCTGCCCCAGGACGGCCGTTTCATGATCCGCCTGAAAAAACGCGCCATCGACGTGCGCATGTCCACGGTGCCGGCCCAGTACGGCGAGAGCGCAGTGCTGCGCCTGCTCACCCACGGCGGCCAGACCACCCTGACGGACCTGGGCATGCCGCCGGGCCAGCTGGAAGTCTTCGCCCGGCTGATCCATCGCCCCCACGGCCTGATCCTGGTCACCGGCCCCACCGGTTCCGGCAAGACCACCACCCTGTACGCCGCCCTGGGCGAGCTGAACACGCCGGAACGCAAGCTGCTCACCGTGGAAGACCCGGTGGAATACCGCCTGCCCGGCATCAACCAGCTCCAGGTCAACGACAAGATCGATCTCACCTTCGCCCGCGCCCTGCGCGCCTTCCTGCGCCAGGACCCGGACGTGATCCTGCTGGGCGAGATGCGCGACGCGGAGACCGCCCAGATCGCCCTGCGCGCCGCCCTCACC
>JBGSHR010000015.1:0-4574 GCA_041752155.1 Thiobacillaceae bacterium
TCCTCGCCCCGGGAGGCGAGGGACTGGGCGGCGTGCCGTTCCATCAGGGCGGCGATGCGGGCGGCGCTCAGGGGGCCCACCATCATGCCGGCGTTGGAGCCGTCCGGGGCGTACAGGTAGGAGGTGGGGTAGAACAGCACCTGGGCGATCTGGCGCGAGGGGCTGTTGGCGTCGATGCGGCGCCCGCCCAGCACTTGGGCTTGGTAGCGCATGCCCCGGCTGTTGATGGTGTCCTGCACGATGCTTTCGTCGTAGCCGTAATCCATGGCCACGCCGATCACCACCACGTCCTTGCGGGCATCCAGTTCATTCATGGCGGCCACGTCGGTAAAGCACAGGGGGCACCAGGGCGCCCAGAACTTGACCAGCACCCATTTGCCGGCGAAGTCCGACAGACGCACGGTCTTGCCGTCCATGGCGGTGAATCGGAAGTTGGCGGCGGGTTCCGACTGGGCGACGGCCGGGGTGGCGAGGCCGAGGCAGGCGGTGAGGAGGGTCGCGGTGAGGAGGGTCGCGGTGAGCAGGGAAAGCAGATTTTTCATGGCAGTGTCCTTTCGTATCCACATGGCAGGGTACGGATCACTAGCTCACGCCTCGCAGTCCTGACGGGGTGCGCCGGACGCCATCGCATCCGCTTTCTCCCGTCCGGAAAGGGCGATCCCAGCCCGGCATCCGGTCATTTCACTTCCCGGTGTCGCCGACGACCGGTCTTCGGTCGCCGGGCGGACACCCGGGGGAAGGCGGCATGGCCGTCGTCCCCAGGGCAGTAACGGCAGAAATTCAGAATATTAGATGGTACTTATCTACTCAATTTTCGCGTATTTGTGCACCAGGGCTCCGTTGCCAAGTGGCGATGCCATGCGGGTTCCGATCCGGGCGCGCCTTGCCGTGGGCCGCCACCGGGCATATCCAGCAGGGCGGCCACACCGGCCCTCATCGATGCGGACGCATACGGGGCGGCGCCTAGGACAAACAGAGAAGCGGCAACTTCAACGAACACATAAGGCCAGCAAACAAGACCCCCAAACCGCCGCCACGGCGTTAACCTCATGGCTCCGGGCCCAGTGCCGGACCAGATGCGAGAGAAGCCCATGAAGATCGCCGTGCAAACCGAAGCCTTCGACCTGGCCGCCGAGGTGGCCGCCCTGTACCGGGACAACCCCAAGGTGGGCGCCGTGGCCAGCTTCTTGGGCCTGGTGCGGGACGTGAACGCCGGCCAAGGGGTGAGCACCATGACCCTGGAGCACTACCCGGGCATGACCGAAAAGGCCCTGGCGAAAATCGTCGAAGAGGCCCGGGGCCGCTGGGAGGTGCTGGATGCCTGCGTGATCCACCGGGTCGGCCCCCTGGCCCCCACCGATCCCATCGTCCTGGTGGCGGTGGCCTCCAGCCATCGCGGCGACGCCTTCGCGGCATGCGAATTCATCATGGACTACCTCAAGACCCAGGCGCCGTTCTGGAAGAAGGAAGTCACGCCGGCAGGCGAGAAATGGGTGGATGCGCGGGAGACGGACGAGAAGGCGGCGGCGCGGTGGGGGAAGTAGGCTGATTGGGAAGGGCTTCTTATCGACCGAAGGACAGACCACAGTTTTCAGGGGCAGGAGAAGGGCAGAAAACCGTGGTCCGTCCCCTATTGTTTCCGGGACAACCCCAAGGTGGGCGCCGTGGCCAGCTTCCTGGGTCTGGTGCGCGACGTGAACGCCGGCCAAGGGGTGAGCACCATGACCCTGGAGCACTACCCGGGCATGACCGAAAAGGCCCTGGCCCGCATCGTCGAAGAAGCGCAAGGCCGCTGGGAGGTGCTGGACGCCTGCGTGATCCACCGGGTCGGCCCGCTGGCCCCCACCGATCCCATCGTCCTGGTGGCGGTGGCCTCCAGCCATCGCGGCGATGCCTTCGCCGCCTGCGAATTCATCATGGATTACCTCAAGACCCAGGCGCCGTTCTGGAAGAAGGAGGTCACGCCGGAAGGCGAGAAGTGGGTGGATGCGCGGGAGTCGGACGAGGCGGCGGCGGCGCGGTGGGGGAAGTAGGCAGATTGGGAAGGGCTTCTTATCGGCCGGAGGACGGACCACAGTTTTCAGGGGGCAGGAGACGGGCAGAAAAAACCGTGGTCCGTCCCCTATTGTTGCTAGGCGTTCTATGAAAAGCTCACGCGGGCAGGAAAGGCGAAGAAGGTCGCGCTCGTTGCCTGCATGAGAAAGCTGCTGGTCATCATCAATACGATGCTCAAAAACGATTCCGCATGGAATCCGAAAATCGCCGCATCAGAGGTTTGAATCAAGACAGTTGCTGTCCCCTATTGTTAATTGGTTCCTATTTGTTTGTAGGGCATCCGCGTTGAGCACAGGGTTAGACGTCATATATGGCCACGATTGATCAGCAAGGCTATCAAACCGGTGGCAGCACCGATAGCGCCGGTAATTGCGGATAGCCAAGGAATCCATACTGCCTTTGATTCGTGACGTGCCTTCTTTTCGCGTCGAATTTCATCTCTTAACTTGGCCACCCCTTCTGTGGTCAGCATTCGATAGTAAGTAAGTGATCCCTCGTACCAGTGCTCTGATTCTGAGCCATCATCGTTCTTGTAACGGGGAAGCGGCACATGTAAACGCCGAGCTTGGCGGATAAGGTAGCGAGTAAGTTCTAGGTCCGCTTCCTCTTCATGCATTTGCATCTCAAACTGATGATCATGTTCAAGAGACTCAACCTTGTCCCTATCTTTGGCGGCTCTGGCAGCGGCTATGTCTTTCGCGTAGGCCCTATCTAAGAGCGCACGGCGCCATTCCGCCTTCCATTCGCGGGGAATCGGGACATAGCGAATTAACCGTAGCAGTTTTGGCACAGTAGTGGTGACGACTAATGTTTGAGGTAACCGGCCGCCGGAGCGGCAAAGCTGCGGAGGAAACCTGCAAGCGCAGCTTGTAGGCGGTTCGTGTTGACCGGGAGGTTAGACCGCATGGTCATGCCGACGGCAATATGCATCTTTGTATTCGGCTGCGACGAGCTTTCCAAAAAACACGGCTCGTTCCTTGTTCAGGCGTTCTGCAACGAGATTGACACCAAGGGTTACCGCATCCTTTACTGCAGCGATCTGTTGCTCTGTAACTGGGGCAGGAATTTCATATGTCGGCGAGACGGAGAATGGTTCAAAGACTTCACCCCATAGCACTCGAATTCTCGGAATGCACTCTTCGATGATAGAGGGACCATCTGGTGCGTCTCTATATGTTTCGCGAAGCATCCTCTCGGTCTCGCGCCATTCGCGTTCGTCTCTACCGGGAAAAGTGAGGATTTCGGCCATGGTGAGTCGTCTCCGGGTGATGCGGTTAACATTCAAAATCACCGGTCTGCGCAGCTTTTCTCGCAGGTCCGGTGCATTGCAGGGTTAGCCTACTTGCGGATTCGTGACCGAGGAATCGTTGTTATCGATTTCTTAAGTGTCGGAGTAGTCGCTGAGTTGATGAGGTCCTTAATTGGAACGCTGCTCGGCTTTGGCTGGTCACCCTTCTTCGGAGTTGCTTCCGGATTCTTTGTATTGTTCATGACGTCCTCCTTAGTGAAATAGCGATACCGCAACGATGTTGTTCAAAATAAAGCTAACAACAGCCAAGCCTAGAAGCGCGACTGACCACTCCAAGTAGCGCGCTCTCTTGTCGTTAATTGCCCGATTACTCTTTGTAGCATCAGCGAGGTTTGCGAGGAGAAGCGAGTAGATATCTTCATCATCATAATTGCGCTCCTCGATCTCGACGAGAAAAGTATCGATATCGCATACATCCTTATACGGATATACCCGCAAGGAAAGCACAGTTGCGAGAATGCACCCAAGCACCAACAGACCGCTCATAGCCGCGAGCGCAAGCGTTATAGGATGCGTAGAGATGAACGTGAATATCTCGTCCAATTTTAGGCCAGCGAACAGAGTCAGGCCGGAGATTACGCTTAAATAGATCGATGCTCGTTTGTTTAGGCTCCCGTATCGTTCGTTCTCGGTGTCGAAAAACCTGTAGAAGAGTTCGTATTGTTCGGATCGTTTCACGGAGCGTTCCTGACTAGGCTAACGTGATTTGACATGAAAATTGATGTGTAACTTGGGCTGGCAACGGATAACACACATAGAAAATGGCATATCTCGTTGATCTCCCGTGATTATTTTTGAGCCATACATCAACGCCTGCCTTTAAAGGTGGCACGATGATTTTCGCTAGAACCATCAGAGCCGCACAGTAAGCGTTGCTCAGATTTTGTTCAACGTCGCTTATGACCGACAAATCCCCATCCAGCAAACATCCCCCGCACCGCCCTCAATGCGCCGCCTCCCAATTCGCCCCCACCCCCACCTCCGCCTTCAGGGGCACGGCCAGCTGCGCCACGCCGCACATCTTTTCCGGCAGGCCGACGCGCACGGTTTCCAGTTCGTCTTGCGGCACCTCCAGCACCAGTTCGTCGTGGACCTGCATGATCAGGCGCGACTTGAGGCCGGCCTCGGCGAGCCAGGCGTCCACGGCGATCATGGCCAGTTTGATCAGGTCCGCGGCGGTGCCCTGCATGGGGGCGTTGATGGCGGCGCG
>JBGSHR010000016.1:0-1849 GCA_041752155.1 Thiobacillaceae bacterium
GCCGGCGGTGGTGGGCACGGGCAACGCCACCGCCACGGTCCAGGAAGGCGCCCAGGTCACCGTGTCCTGCGCCGAGGGCGAGGACGGCTACGTGTACGAAGGCCTGCTCAAGTTCGAAAAGAGCGAGCTGGTCATGCGCGCCATGCCCGACATCCCGGTCAAGATCATGATGAACGTGGGCAACCCGGAGCAGGCCTTCCACTTCTGCAGCCTGCCCAATGACGGGGTGGGCTTGGCCCGGCTGGAATTCATCATCAACAACGCCATCGGCATCCACCCCAACGCCGCCCTGGAATACCGCAAGATGCCCGAGGACGTGAAGCAGGCCATCGACGCCAAGATCCACGGCTACGGCGACCCGGTGAACTTCTACGTGGAAAAGCTCGCGGAAGGCATCGCCACCATCGCCTGCGCCTTCTGGCCCAAGCGGGTCATCGTGCGCATGTCCGACTTCAAGTCCAACGAATACGCCAACCTCATCGGCGGCCCCCAATACGAGCCCCACGAGGAAAACCCCATGCTCGGCTTCCGCGGCGCCGGCCGCTACGCCAGCCCCATGTTCCGGCGCGCCTTCCAGCTGGAATGCCGGGCCATCAAGCGGGTGCGCGACGACATGGGCCTGAGCAACGTGGAAGTCATGCTGCCCTTCGTGCGCACGCTGTCTGATGCCGATGCCGCCCTGGGCGTCCTGGCCGAGAACGGCCTCAAGCGCGGCGAGGACGGCCTCAAGGTGGTGATGATGTGTGAGATCCCCTCCAACGTGCTGCTGGCTGACGAGTTCCTGGAGCGCTTCGACGGCTTCTCCATCGGCTCCAACGACCTCACCCAGCTCACCCTGGGCGTGGACCGGGACTCCAGCCTGGTGGCCGCCAGCTTCGACGAACGCAACCCGGCGGTGAAGAAGCTCCTGGCCGAAGCCATCGCCGCCTGCAAGCGCAGCGGCAAGTACGTCGGCATCTGCGGCCAGGGCCCGTCGGATCACCCGGATCTGGCGGATTGGCTGATGGATCAGGGGATAGATTCGCTGTCGCTGAATCCGGATACGGTGGTGTCTACCTGGATGCGGCTGGCGGGGCGGAGGGGGTGAGTTTCTATCTGGCTGAAGCCGAAAAAAAGCCCCCGAATTCGGGGGCTTTTTTTCGGGCATGCGGAATCCGGTGATCGATTTCCTTCGGTCGAGGCCGGTATTCACGGGCGGCCAACTCCGGGGTAGGGCGTCAATAAGCGCAGCGCATTGCGCCGTATGCATGCGGCGGATTACGCTGCGCTAACCCGCCCTACACGTGCTGGCGTGATCAGCGCCGTGGCGTGAGCAGGTAAACCTTCTTCTCCACACGCAGCCAGTCGCGGACGGTCGGGTCGGGGTCCGGCCTCAGTTCCAGCACGCTATCGACATGGCTGAGCTGGATGTCGAAGGCGGCCGTGTACAGCGCCACGATTTCGTCGTCCGCAGCATAGGCCTGGTAGGCGGTCTCGCCCACCCGCGGCTCCTCGGTGGTGAGCAGCAGCATCTTGCCGGCGGCGGGCAGGATGCCTTGCAGATGCAGCACATAGACCGCCCGCTGGGCCGCCGGCAGGGCGGTCAGCGAGGCCCGGTCGAATACCGCCGCGATGTCGCCCAGATGGGCCGCCGTCAGGCTGAAGAAATCCCCGCAGAGGATGCCGATACGGCCGCTTTGCCAGAGCGTGAACGCCCCCAGCTTGCGACGCCGGGGCCGCAGCCCGTTCTCCTTGAAGAACGCGCCCACGGCGATGGGGCTCAGTTCCACGCCCAGCACCTCGTGGCCCTGGGCGGCCAGCCACAGCATGTCCAGGCTTTTGCCGCACAAGGGCACGAACACCCGGTCGG
>JBGSHR010000017.1:0-8847 GCA_041752155.1 Thiobacillaceae bacterium
GGGGACGCTGGTTGGCGGCTGCCCACAAGGCTGGTTCTGCCTGGGAGGTCAGGGCCGCCATGTCCAGGTCGGCCACGGCGATGATCTCCACGCCGCCCGCCACCTGCCGGTTGGACAGGATGATGGCGTTGGCGCCCAGGGCATCGCGCACCTGGCGCAGGGCATCGCGGGTGGTCTGGGCATGGAATTTCTTGATCATGCGCCACTACCGATCAGAGAGATGATGCGAATGGATTTTCCATCGGGGACTTCCGCGTGGGACAACACACGCAGACCTGGGGCGGAGCGGCGCAGGAAGCGTGCCAGGACAGGTCTGATGGCGGGCGGGGACAGCAAGACAGCGGGCAATCCCGCGGCTTCCTGGCGCTCCACGGCCTGCACCGTCTCCCGCACCAACCGTTCGGCCAGACCGGGTTCCAGTCCGACCCCCGCGTCGCTGCGTGAGGCCAGGGCCTGCATCAGGATGTGCTCAAGGTTTGGCTCCAGCGCCATCACCGGCAATTCCTGCGCTCCTCCAAAGGTTTCGTGGATGATAGCACGGCCCAGCGCGGTTCTTACCGCCGCGGTGAGGACGTCGACGTCCTGGGTTTGCGCGGCATGCTCGGCCAGGGTTTCCAGGATGCTGCGCATGTCGCGGATATGGACCTGCTCTTCCAGCAGGTTCTGCAGCACTTTCTGTACCGCGCCGATGGGCAGGGCCTTGGGGGTGAGGTCTTCCACCAGTTTCGGGAATTGCTTGGCCATGTGGTCGAGCAGTTGCTGGGTCTCGTCCCGGCCCAGGAGTTCCGGGGCATGCTCGTTGATGATCTTGGTCAGGTGGGTGGCCACCACGGTGCCGGTATCCACCACGGTGTAGCCGTAGGTCTGGGCCAGATCGCGTTGATTGGCTTCCACCCACACCGCCGGCAGGCCGTAGGCCGGGTCCACCGCCGCCTGGCCGGTGAGCGTGCCCAGCACGCGTCCGGGGTTGATGGCCAGGAACTTGCCGGCGATGGCCTCCCCTTCCGCGACGGTGACGCCCTTCAGGGTCACGCGGTAGGCATTGGGCTTGAGGTGCAGGTTGTCGCGGATGTGCACGGCGGGCACCAGGAAACCCAGGTCCTGGGCGATTTTTTTGCGGATGCCGCGGATGCGGCGCAGCAGTTCGCCGTCCTGGTTCTTGTCCACCAGGGGGACCAGGCGATAGCCTACCTCCAGGCCCAGGCGGTCCACCGCCGCCACATCGTGCCAACCCACTTCCAGGTTTTCCTCCGGTTTGGCGGGGGCCTCTTCCAGCACGGGTTCGGCAGCCTCTGCCTGGCGGCGCTGCATCAGCCAGTAGCCGCCGCCGGCCAGGAGGCCGCCGATGAGCAGGAAGGAGAAGTGGGGCATGCCGGGGATGAGGCCCATGATGGCCAGGATGCCGGCGGTGAGGAACAGGGTCTGGGGCCGGCCGAAGATCTGGCTGGTCATCTGCTCCGAGAGGTCCTGCTCGCTGGATACCCGGGATACGACGATACCCGCCGCCGTGGAGATCACCAGGGCCGGGATCTGGGCCACCAGACCGTCGCCGATGGCGAGCAGGGTGTAGTTGTTGGCGGCGGTGGCGAAATCCAGGTTGTGCTGCACCATGCCGACGATCAGGCCGCCGATGACGTTGATCAGCATGATGATGATGCCTGCCACGGCATCGCCGCGCACGAACTTGGAGGCACCGTCCATGGAGCCGTAGAAGTCCGCCTCCTGGGCCACTTCCGAGCGGCGCCGGCGCGCCTCGTCCTCGCCGATCAGTCCGGCATTGAGGTCGGCGTCGATGGCCATCTGCTTGCCGGGCATGGCGTCCAGGGTGAAGCGGGCGGACACCTCGGCGATGCGGCCCGAGCCCTTGGTGATGACCATGAAGTTGATCAGCACCAGGATGATGAACACCACCAGGCCCACCGCGTAATTGCCCCCCACCAGGAAGTGGCCGAAGGCCTCGATCACCTTGCCCGCCGCGTCCGCGCCGGTGTGGCCTTCCATCAGCACCACCCGGGTGGAGGCCACGTTGAGGGATAGGCGCAGCAGGGTGGTCATCAGCAGCACCGTGGGGAACACCGAGAACTCCAGGGGCTTCAGGGTGTACAGGCTGATGAGCAGCACAATCATCGCCAGGGCGATGTTGAAGGTGAACAGAATATCCAGCAGGAAGGGAGGCAGGGGCAGGATCATCATGCCCAGCACCATCACCACCAGGACGGGGGCTGCCAGCCTTTGCAATTGCAAGCCGCCCAGGCCCGCTGCTTGAGCCATCAGGTCGCCTCAGCCCGGTTGGCCGGGTCCAGCTTGGCGGGCACTTGCCACTCTTTGGGCAGGACCGGGTTCATGGACTGGTTGAGCTGGTAGACATAGGCCAGCACCTGGGCCACGGCCGAGAACAAGGTGCCGGGGATGGTGTCGCCTACTTCCACGTGGCGGTGCAGGGCGCGGGCCAAGGGCGGCGCCTCCACCACGGGCACTCGGTTCTCGCGAGCGATTTCCTTGATGCGCTCCGCCACCAGCTGTGAGCCTTTGGCCACCACCAGGGGAGCGCTCATGCCTTTTTCCTCGTATTTCAGGGCTACGGCGAAGTGCAGCGGGTTGGTAACCACCACGTCGGCCTTGGGCACCGCCTGCATCATGCGCCGCCGCGCCGCCTCGCGCTGCAGGGAGCGGATGCGCGCCTTGATCTGGGGGTCGCCTTCCGAGTCCTTGGATTCCTGACGGACCTCTTCCTTGGTCATGCGCTGTTTGCGGTGGTAATCCCAGAGCTGGAACGGCACATCCATCATGACGATGAGGGCGAAGCCCGCCGCGGCGGCGAGGAAGGTGAACAGGGTGATCTGGGCGAAATGGGCCATCGCGCCGGCAAACGGTTCCACCGCCAAGCCGAGGATGCCGTCGCGCTGGTGCCAGATCATCCAGCCGGCGACCCCGGCGATCAGACCGCTCTTGAGGGTGGTTTTCACCAGCTCCACCAGGGAATTCACCGAGAACATGCGGCCAATGCCCGAGATGGGGTTGAGCTTGGACAGATTCACTTCCAGGACTTTGGTGGAAAACACCCAGCCCGAGATCATGACGTTGGCGACCACTGCCGCGACCACCACCACCGCCGCCATGGGCAGGTACAGCAACAGGCCGTTTACGCCGGCATCCATGAGGCCGCGTCCCATCATGTTCGGGCTGGCCAGGTAGGTGCTGTTGAAGGTGAGGGCGTTTTGCATGACGTGATAGAGCCCGCGGTACATGAATAAACCGAGATAAACGATCACGCCCCCGCTCGCCAGCAACACCGCCAGGGTGCCCAGTTCGCGCGAGCGTGGCACATTGCCTTGCTCCCGAGCCTGGTCCAGCTTGCGTGCTGATGCTGGTTCCGTGCGTTCGAGATCGCTGTCTTCCGCCATCCTCGGGTCCGGCTCGGAGCCGGCTCAAGGTTATCTAAATGCGCGGCATTTTAGCATGCTGCACCGGGCTGAAAGCCGCACCGGACAAAGAAAACCGGCCGGTTTCCCGGCCGGTTTGCGGGTAGGCGGGACAGGCCTTAATGGGCCTGCACGCCGGGGCCGAAGAAGCGATAGCCCATGCGCATCTGGCGGCTCAGGCTGAAGCGTTTCTGGTCCGCCTCGGTGGTAAAGCTGGCGGCGATGCCGGCGTAGGCCTTTTCCGCCCATTGGCTGTCCAGCAACAGGTCCGCCACGCCCTCGGCCCAGCGCAGCTTGTCGTCGGCGGAGGCGAGGCGGCCGCCGCAGGTGTCCATCAAGGGGGCGATTTCCGAGGGCGGCAGTTCATACGACTTGAGGCGCGTCGCCAGTTGTACGCACTGGTCGCCGCTGGCGCAGGACGCCGCGGCCTTGACGAACAACGCGTCGGCGCTGGCATTGTCGCCGATGTCGCGGTACAGCTTGGCGGTGTGGGCCAGGGCATAGTGGTCCTGGGCCCGCGCGGCGGCGTCGTTCAGCAGCTTGGCGGCCAGGGCGGAGTCGCCCAGCGCGGTCTGCACGGTTTCCGCCATCTTGGTGTAGTCGTAGGGGCTGTCGCCCAGGGCGCGGCCGTCGACATAGGCGCGGGCGCGCGCCTTGCCGTACTCGGCGTCCTTCAGCTCGGTGGCGCAGGTCACCACGATCTCGCGGAACCACACGAAGTCGGCGGCGTTCGCCACGCTCTCATCCAGCAGCTTGGAGAGCCAGTCCTTGGCGCCCAGGCGGTCCACACCCAGCATCAGGGACTTGAAGCGGGCGAAGTGGAACGCACCCTCCTCGCGCATCTGGGTTTCCGCCAGGCCCAGCACCTTGCTGGCGTAGGCGGCGTCATCCAGGTCGGCCATGATGCGGTCGGCCAGGGCGATGTATTGCTTGACCGTGGTGCACTTGCCTTCCTCGTTCTGCAGTTCCACGTACTTGGCCTGGTTGGCTTCCCGCTTGGTCAGCTTGGCCTTCACCCGCTCCAGGCGGGCGGCATCGCCGGCCGCGTGCTTCTCCACCGCCTCCACCACCTTGCGCATCTCGTCCAGATTGGCCACCGAATCCTCGGCCTTGGTCAGCATGTCGGTCACACCCGTGGTGTCGCCCAGGTCGGCATAGACATCGGCCAGCTGGATCAACTCGCCGCTCACGGTGGCCACGGCGCCGGCCTTGGCCAGCACGGTCTTGGTGAATTCGGCGTTGCCGGCGGCGGCGGCCAGCACCTGCATCAGGGCGGTGAAGTCCTTGGCGGAGTCCAGGGCCTTGTCGTACAGGGCGCCGGCGGCGGACGGATCGATCTCGGCCATGGCGCCGGACAGGGCGATCAGGTCGGCCGGGGCGGAAAACTTGGCCGAGCCTTCGCTGATCACGGTGGCGGCCTGAGCCTTGTCGCCCAGGTCTACCGCAATGGTCTTGGCCAGGCGGGCGAAGTCGGCGGCGCGGCCGGCCTTGGTCTTGATCTTGTCGAAGATCTGGCCAGCCAAGCCGGCGTCCTTGATATCGCAGGCGACAACCTTGGCGAGACTGTACAGTTCTTCGGTGGTGGAGATTTCCTTGAGCGCGCCGGTCAGCGTCTTGACGGCGGCGGCTGCATCGCCCATGACCAGCATCTGGCCCACGCCGACGGCGACTTTTTCCTCGCCGCTCATGGCGAAATCTCCACCCTGGCCGAGCATCTCGTCGGCCTTGTCGGCATCGCCCAGGGCCTTGTAGCCCATGGCCAGGCAGACGAAATCGTTGGTGAACATGGCGTTGCCGGCCAGATCGTCAAGCACGCCCTTGGCGCCTGCGTCGCCAGTAAAGGCGGCAGCGGACAGGATTTCCTTGGCGTAGCCGAGGTCGGCCGGGCCGTCGAAGGCCTCGCGGGCCAGGGTGTAAAGGGCGTCGGCGCCGGTTGCAGCGGTAACGCGGGGCTCCAGGGTTTCCCGAGTGGCCATGTCTGATCTCCTGAATCCAGTAAATGAATCCTGCCAGTTTACCGGGCCGGTGGCCTGGCTGTCGCTAGGGGATTTTTATCGGTCGATAAGGGATTTTTGGGTGTCAGGCCGAATGGCGGGTAAAGACATAAAAAAACGCGGCCGGAACCGCGTTTTTGTGCGCTGTCGAGAACAGCTTACTTGATGCTGGCGATCCACTTGGCCAGGGCGGCGGCATCAGCCTTGGCCTTGGGTTGCGGTGGCATAGGGATCTTGCCGTACTTGCCCTTGACGCCCTTTTCGATGGCGGCGGTGATCAAAGCGGCATCACCCTTGGTCTTGGCGGCGACGTCCTTCCAGGTCGGGCCAACCTTCTTGGCGCTCATGTCGTGACAGGTAGCGCAGCCGTTCTTCTTGGCCAGGGCTTCGTCGGCCATGGCGGTGGAGGAGCCGAGCAGGGCCACGGCGGCGAATACGGCAGTCATGATTTTCATGGCTTCATACCTTTCTGATGGTGAAAAATTGTTGGGGAATATCATGATGTCATTATATTTAAACTCGGCCCGACACGCTTGATATTCATCAACCGGATCGGGGCAGATTTTGTTACCAGAGGGCACCGCGCACGGTGTTACAGGCGAAATGCCTTGACCGACTCATCCAGCCTGTTGGCGTCGTTGGCCAGGTCGGCCGCCTGCTGTATGCCCTGTTCCGAATCGGTCAGGGTTTGCCGGTTCAGGTCTTCGATGATCTGGACGTTTTCCGCCACAGTCTTGGCGACTGATTTTTGCAGCGCGGTTGCCTGGGCCATCTCCTTGACCAGGCCGTCTACCTGAGCTACTGCGCTGATGATGTGTTCCAGCGATTCGCCGGCCTGACGAGCATGGCCGACGCCCTGGTGGGCTTCGGCCATGCTGGCCCCGATGGCATCAAGGGCTTGCCGGGTTTCCATCTGGATTGCTTCTATGGTCTGGCTGATCTGGCTGGTGGCTTCGCTGGTTTTTTCCGCCAGTTTGCGCACCTCGTCGGCCACCACGGCGAAGCCCCGGCCCTGTTCGCCGGCGCGCGCGGCTTCGATGGCGGCGTTGAGCGCAAGCAGATTGGTCTGGTCGGCGATTTCCTTGATCACCGCGACGATGCTGCCGATCTCCTGTGAGCTGATTTCCAGCTTTTGCACCCGTTTAGTGGCGCTGCTGATACGGGTATGGATGCTTTCCATGCCGGCTATGCTGGTCTTGGCCATGCTGACACCCTGATGCGCGGTGGCATTGGCTTCGGCTGTGCGTTGCGAGGCGTTGTCGCTGCGGCTGGATATGTCGCTGATCGCCGATTCGAGTTGCTGGATGCTGGCTGAAATATCGAAGGTGCGGCCGGCTTGGCGCTCGACCCGGTCATGAATTTGCCCGGCTTGGTCGCGCAGGATGTCGCTGCCCTGGCGCACCTGGCTGGACAAGCCTGAAGTGCGGGCAATCAGGTCGCGCAAGGTGGCCGCCATGTTGTTGAAGCTGTCGATGATTTCGCCGATGGTGTCGTCGCTGCGCATCGCGCACGAAAAACTCAGATCCTTGTTGGCAATGGCCCCGGCAACAGTGGAAATCCGTTTCAGCTTGGACACCAGGATGACGTTCATCATCCAGTAGTTGGCAACCCCGATGGCCAGGCCGGCAATGAAACAGCCGATGACGAACCAGGCCAGCATGCCGGGTTTCCATTCGACGAAGAAATTGGCATAGAGAGGAAAAACGGCGGCAATGGCGGCACCGAAGCCGAGATAAGCCAGTAAAACGCGGCGGAGTATGCTGGGTTGCATGATTGCCTCTTGATGAACGCGAAATCCTTGCTTTTATCGGCATGGTGACAGCGTAACTTTAGTACATGTTTACCACTTCACGACATGCACATTGTTCAGCGACCGGCCGAGGAAGCGCTCGCCTATGGTCTGGAAGCGCAAGGGCACGTCGGTGACATAGAAATGATAATCGGCGGCAGACCGTGACGGCGTGTGCAGGTTGAGCTCGCCAAGCAGCCCGGCGGCTTGTTCGGCCATCGCTTCGGCTGAATCGACGAGTGCGACGTCGGGGCCGGCCACCTCGGCAAGCAGTGGCTTGAGCAATGGGTAGTGGGTGCAGCCTAGCACCATGGTGTCGATCCGCTCGGCCAATATGGGTTTCAGATATTCCAGCGCGGTGAGACGGGTCACCGGATGGTCCAGCCAGCCTTCCTCGACCAGAGGCACGAACAGCGCGCAAGCTTGCGATACAACCCGGACGTCGGGCTCGATTGCGTGGATGGCGCGACCGTAGGCGTTGCTGTTCACCGTGGTCGGGGTGCCGATGACGCCGATCCGGCGGCTGCGGGTCGCGGCCAGGGCGTTCAGCGCGCCGGCCTCGATGACGTCGAGCACCGGCACTGGCGACAGGTCGCGCACCACTTGTGAGGCGACCGCGGCCATGGTGTTGCAGGCGACCACCAGCAACTTGACTCTTTTTTCGAGCAGGAACTCGGCGATCTGGGTGGTGTAGTGGCTGATGGTCTGCACCGACTTCACGCCGTAGGGCACGCGCGCGGTATCGCCGAAATAATGGATGGACTCGAACGGCAGGCGCTCCATCAGGGCGCGCACCACGGTCAGGCCGCCCACGCCGGAGTCGAATACGCCGATGGGGCTGTGGGGGTCGCTGAAGGGGTTGCTGGGTTCGACGGGGTCGCTCATCGGGGCTGGTCTTGTCGGGAAAGGGCCCATTGTAGATGCTCCCGCAACAGGGCCGATGGGTGATCGAGGCGGGCTTCCAGGGCGGCGCGGATTTCCGGGTGGGGCGGGGCATTGCCCAGGGCGACGGCCAGGTTGCGCAGCCAGCGCTCATGGCCGATGCGGCGGATGGCGGAGCCTTCCAGGCGGGCCAGGAATTCCGCCTCGCTCCAGGCGAACAGTTGCACCAGGCTGGCGCTGTCCAGCTGGTGCCTGGGGGCGAATTCGGGGTGGGGAGAATGCTGGGCGAAGCGGTTCCAGGGGCAGGCCAGTTGGCAATCGTCGCAGCCGTAGATGCGGTTGCCCATGAGGGGGCGCAGTTCCAGGGGGATGCCGCCGGCGTGTTCGATGGTGAGATAGGAGATGCAGCGCCGGGCGTCCAGCTGATGGGGGCCGGTGATGGCACGGGTGGGGCAGATGTCGATGCAGGCCTGGCAACTGCCGCAGTGGTCGGCCTGGGGTGGATCGGGGGCGAAGGCCAGGTCGGTGTAGAGCTCCCCCAGGAAGAACCAGGAACCTTGCCGGGTGAGCAGCAGGGTGTGCTTGCCCTCCCAGCCCAGGCCGGCCTGGCGCGCCAGTTCCACCTCCATGACCGGGGCGCTGTCGGCGAAGGCGCGGAACTGGAAGGGGCCGATCTCCCGGGCCATGCGCTCGCCCAGCTTCTGCAGGCGGCCGCGCATGAGCTTGTGGTAGTCGCGCCCCAGGGCGTAGCGGGAGACAT
>JBGSHR010000018.1:0-4569 GCA_041752155.1 Thiobacillaceae bacterium
GGCCTGACCGTACAGGGGCAGCCAGTAGTGCTGGTCCACGTAGGGCAGGATGTCTTCCACGGCCTGCTCCATACGCGGCAGCTGGTCGCCGTCGTATTTGATGCTGGAGGCATAGATGCCGCAGCGATGGCCGGTTTCCGCTTCCACTTCGTCGCGCGCCCCACGCGCCCCCTTGATGTTGGCCAAGACCTTGTGGAATTCCCCGGCTTTCACCCGTGTCACCTCGTGGAACTGCTCCGGATCGGCGTTGTTGAAGCTGAACTTGAGGGAATCCAGCCCCGCCGCCATGACCTTCTTCACCCGCTCGGGCGTGGCCAGGCGGCCGTTGGTGGTCAGGAACACATAGGGATAACCGCATTCCTGCTTGGCATAGCGCACCGCGTCCTCCAGCCAGTCGCATAGGAACGACTCGCCCAGGTAGAACAGGCCCAGCTCCTGCACCCCCGCCTCCCGCATCTCCTTCACCACCCGGGCATATAAGTCCCAGGTCATATCGGATTTCTTGCGCAGGCGGGCGCCGGAGGCGCAGAAGAAACACTTGAAATCGCATCGGGCGGTGAGCTCGATCTTCACGCTCTTGGGGACGGGTGGGGTGGTGCTGTGATAGTCCGGCGTGATGAGGGTGATGGCGTCGATGCGTTCCGTGATGCTCATGGTGTCTTCCTGTGTGCGGTGCGTTGATCGAATGAAGCCGATCGACCGAGGCTGCCTGGCCCCGCCCGACCTGCCTATCATCCATTCCAGTGAGCACGTCTCATGCCACTTGAACGCCACCTGACTGGATCAGAAATGGGTCTCCATGGCCGGCCGGGAAGTGCGATAACCAGAGTAGATACTCTTGTTATCGGAATATTCGCGGCGTGCTTTAGGGCGCGATGCGATATGCCCTTGAGAAAAGTCAAGAACAGGCCCGGCAAGGCCTGCCAGGGGCTGGCAAGAGTTGCCGGCCGGCTGCCGGTACAGGGCGCGGAAATGGCGCTGGCGCCGCCAAGACGCATTCCCGATACCGATATCAGCAGTCCTCAATAAGTGGCACGGGCGTTGCTTAGCACACCCAGATCAATGGTTCCGGCGCGCGGGTGTGCCGGTAAGAGAGGCGGTACGCATGAAGCGAAATCTGGTCAAAGGTTCGATAAGCCGCGGGGAAGGGCGGAGATGAGCGCCGTTGCCGCGGCCCACATGGGGCTCGATACCGCCTTGCTGGCCAGACTGTCCGGGGAACGGTCTCCCTTGGCGCGTGCCACGCCGGTGGATCGGCCGCAAGCCCATGAAACAATTGCTTCCGTGACGCCCAGCGCGTCGCTGCGGGCCTCGCTGTATGCCCGCCTGGACGACGCGTATGCCGTGGCCAAGGCCGAGCGCAGCGCGAGCGGCGGTGATCCGTCGCAAGGGAACCCGGAGCTCTTGCGCAAGCTCTACCCACCCTATCCCGCGGAGTACAAGGACCGCCTTGCCTATCTGGATCGCCTGGCCGGGCTGGGAAGGCAGAATGACGCGCTGATGCTGTCCGCGGAGCGGGCCGTGGCGCGCCCGGAGGTGTCCGAGCGCATCATTCAGGAATTAAGCCAGTCCGCCGCCCACGCCCTGAGCGATCGGCCCAACCAGGGGCTGACCAGGAATCCAGCCAACTTTGCACAACAATTCGGCGAGGAACATGCATGACCGATGCTTTAGAAACACTCCAGCAAACCGCCAAGAAATACGAAGCATCCATGCCTTTCGTGGCGGTCAAGTTCGCCGGCCACAAGC
Source organism: Thiobacillaceae bacterium (assembly GCA_041752155.1). Classification (GTDB taxonomy): domain Bacteria; phylum Pseudomonadota; class Gammaproteobacteria; order Burkholderiales; family Thiobacillaceae; genus PFJX01. Next base: position 1,750 of record JBGSHR010000018.1, read on the forward strand.
TGAGATTCGCCATCCCCAACGAAAAATGCCTGTATTTCGCGTTGAGCCTGGAAAAGCGCGAGCCCATGACCAACAAGTGGATACTGGCCTTCGACAAGAAGGATGTGTTCTTCGATATCGGCGCCAACAACGGCATCTACGGCTTGATGGCGGCGGTGGTGGTGGGGTGCCGGGTGTACGCCTTCGAGCCCCATTTCGGCAGCTACCACGTGATGGTGCTCAATGTGTTCGCCAACGATCTGCAAGATCGCGTCTCTGCCTATCCCCTGGCCATATCGGATGGCCTGGGGTTCGATAACCTCTACCTGTCCGCCATCACCGCCGGCAAATCCCTCAACAATTACGGCGATGCGCGCCCCAGCGACGACAAGCTGTGGCACGCGGTCATTCCCCAGGCGGCCGTGTCCATCTCCCTGGATGAGTTCGTGAGTGCCACCGGGGTCATGCCCAACCACATCAAGGTGGATGTGGATGGCATCGAACCGAAGATCGTCGCGGGCGGGCGCAAGACCTTGGCGGACCCCCGCCTGAAAAGCGTGATGATCGAGATCGACGAGAAGGACGCCACTCACATGGCTATCTTCGACGAGATGAAGGCCCTTGGATTCAAGCGACTCTTGAAGGACCCGGCCGGCGTGTTCTTCTTCCGCGATTGACGCCGAGATGGCCATGAATCCCCTTGCCGCGCCCCAGCGCCTCGCCAAGCTCACCATCGAGATCACCACCCTGTGCAACCTCAAGTGCGCCGGCTGTCCGCGTACCACGGCCATGGCCAAGGGCGCCTGGTCCGACCAGCACATCCCCCTGGAGCGCTTCCAGCGCATCCTCGACCACATCCCGTTCACGGAATTCGTCACCCTGCACGGCATCGGCGAGCCGACCCTGCATCCCCAGTTCACCGAGCTGGTGGCCATGGCCAAGCAGAGCGGCAAATTCGGGCGCATGAAGATGACCACCAACGCCCTGTCCCGCACCGTCGAGTACTACGCCCAGTCCTTGGCCGCCGGGCTGGATGAGTTCTGGGTGTCGGTGGACAGCCTGGATCAGGCCATCGCCGACCAGATGCGCTTCGGCACCAAGGTGGACAAGTTGGAAAAGCAGGTCGGCGGCTGCCTGGCGGCGGGCCTGCCGGTGCACATCTCCATGGTGGTGAGCGCCACCAACTACCGCGACATCCCCGCCACCCTGTTGAAGCTGCACGCCCTGGGGCGCCCGCCGGTGCACATGCAGGAGTTCCAGGATTTCGGCGATCCCTACGGCCTCATGAGCAACGAGCAGCGCAAGGAATTCCTCAACCTGCTGGGCGCCGTGCTGCCGCGCATCCCGGGCATGAAGATCCTGCCGCCCAACTTCGCCCGGCCCAAGGGCGACATCTGCACCGCCCCCTGGTTCCGGCCCGCCATCTCGGTGGAGGGCTACCTCACTCCTTGTTGCACCACCTTCGATCCCGAACAGTTCGGCCGCGTGAACCTGGTCGACCTCAGTTTCGACGAGGCATGGCGCCAACCCCCGCTGCTGGACTGGATCAAACGTTTTATCCGGAATGAAACCCCTATCTGCCACGGTTGCCCGCTGAATCCCCGCGCCTTCGGCATGAATGCGGAGCTGGGGCGTTCCGGCAAGACGGGCCAGGAATCTCACGTGCTCAAGGCGAAGGCCTGATCCCCTATGTTCTTCAGTCATATCGTCCCGGTCGACCATCCCAACAAGAAATGGGAGGTGTTGTTCAAGACGTCCGCCCTCACCGTGGGCAAGAACCCCCTCTTCAATCTGAACCAGCGTTTCTTCGCCATCGGCAGTTGTTTCGCCGAGGAGATTCGCAAGGCCCTGACGGCCCGGAGCGTGGTGTGCTACCCGGAATATCGCCGCATCCAGCTCGACCCGAGCCGCATGCAGATCGATACCCTGCCCCAGCGCGAGCACATGAACTACTACAACACCTTCTCCATCCGCCAGGAGGTGGAGCGGGCGGCGGGGCTATGGATACAAGACCGGCACGACATCTGGACCGTGCACGGTCGCGGCATCGAGAACGGCAAACTGGTGAAGGAAGAGGGCGGCACGGTGTATCAGGACCCCTATCGCCGCCTGGTGTTCGGCAAGACCGAGGACGACCTGTGGAACGCCATCGAGCAGATCAACGGGGTGGTCAGCCAGGGCCTGAAGGACGCCGACGTGCTGGTCATGACCCTGGGCATGACGGAAGTTTTCAAGAAAAAGAACAACGGCCTGGTGTGCAACCAGGTGCCGGTATATGGCGGCGGTTCCGGCATGAAGGAGACCTACTTCCATGCCAGTGACTATGAGGAGAACTTGCGTAACCTGCGTACTGCTTTCTCACTGTTGCGCCAGCTGAATCCCCGCATTCAGGTGGTGCTGACCGTCTCGCCCGTCCCCATGCAGCGCAGCTTTGGTTCCCAAGACATCTTCGTGAGTAATTACGAGAGCAAATGTACGCTCCGGGCCGTGGCCGGACATATCTGCCGTGAACTGGACTGGGTGCATTATTTTCCCTCCTTCGAGATCGTCTGGGGCATGGGCGCCACCGCCTACCAGGCGCGGGATCGCCTGCACGTGAAGGAAGAGGTGGTCGGCCGCATCATCGACGTATTCATGCTCTCCCATTTCGAGTTGCCGAGCCTGCCCGCCGTGGATGGGCCGTGACCCGATTGTCGAAGGCCGATTTCTAGAACTTTTCCCCTGGAGCAACGATGCAGCTGACTGGCTGCCCGGCGGCGCCCTGTTCGCCAGCCTGGCCGAGGCGGTGCGGCACTTCCACCCGTTCCGCGCCATCCTCTGGCAACTCGGCGAGGCGGACGC
>JBGSHR010000019.1:0-2654 GCA_041752155.1 Thiobacillaceae bacterium
GCTTTATTACCGGCCGGGCGGGAACCGATTCCCCCGTCGGCGCGTCTGCCGGTGTCTCGGCGCTTGCCACCGCCCGGCTTCTTTGCCTGGGCAGATGGCGGCCACGTACCGGCGGCCGGCCCGATGGCGCTTGCGTTTCGCCGGCGGCATCGGGTTTGATGCGCAGGATCTTGCGTTTGGGTTTTTCAGATTCGGATGATGACAAAGCAGACTTTCCTCAAGAAATGGACCCCCAGCCCGGTGACGGCCATCCTCATCGGTCTGATCGTCTACCTGTGGTTCCGGCCGCCGGCCTTCGTGGACGAGCTCGCCCAGCCCGCCCCCGATGTGCCGACCCTGGCCGGCCAGAGGCTGTCAGAGCTGCGCGGCAAGGTGGTGCTGGTGAACTTCTGGGCCACCTGGTGCCCCTATTGCCGCCATGAAATGCCGGCCATGGAGGCGTTTTACCGGGAACACAAGGACCAAGGGTTCGAGATTGTCGCCTACAGCCTGGATAAAACCCAGGCCGAAGCGGACGACTACATGCGCAAGGAGGGTTACAGCTTTCCGGCGCCCCTGGCTTCGTCCCAGGTGACGGCGGCCTTCGGCGGGGTGGATCGCATGCCCACCTCTTTCGTCATCGACCGCCAGGGGGTGATCCGCCACAAGGTCGCCGGCCAGGTTCATGCCGGCCGCCTGGACGACCTTATTGGCCCGTTGCTTTCCGCACCTCGCTGAGCGTCTTGGCCATGTCGCGCCGGTAATAGACGAAATCCATCTCCGGGCAGGGCGCGCCCAGTTTGGTGGCCACGGCGGAGATCTGGCCCCGGTGGTGGGCGTAGTGGGTGTAGATGTGGGTGAGGGCGTCCCGCACCCACATCTCGCGGGGCTTGCCGTCGCCGCCGGTGAAGCTGATCTGGCTGTCGAAAAACGCGTCGGGCTGGCTCTCCAGCCAGGTTTGCAGGCGCCGCACTTCCTTGCGCAGGCTGTTTTTCAGGTCGCGCCAGTCCGGGTTGTGGATGACCTTGTAATCCACCGCCAGGCTCTCGCCCTGGAGCCGCGCCAGCCAGGACTGGTTCACCATCAGCATGTGGTCGGCGGTGTGGTGAATGCTCTGGAAGAACAGGCCCTGGTTGCTGCCGATCACCTCGGGCTGGAGATGGTCCAGGGCGGTGAACAGGATCTCGTTGGCCCAGTGTTGGTAGTCGGCTTGTATGACGAAATAGCTTTTCCAGGTGTACATGACGTTCATTCCCCCGTTTTCCATGAAATTTACTCCACCAGCGTCACTTGCGGCACGGGTTTTTCCCAGGTGAGCCGCGCCTGCATGGCGCGGGTGAGGCTGATTTTTCCATCCGCCGCCACGAACAAGGCCTCGCCGACCCCCATCTTGGTGGCCATGGCGCGCCACCCCTGGGGCCCGGCGATGAACAGGGGCTTGGTGGCCACGTCGGACAAGGTGCCGGCATGGGTGCCCCGGGCCAGCACCGTCGCCGCCTGGGCCTGATTGGCGGGCCAGCCGCTGCGCGGGTCGATCAGGTGGCAATAGCGTTTGCCGTCCAGCTCGAAGTAGCGCTGATAGTCGCCGGAGGTGCCCACCGCCTCGCCGTCGCGCAGTTCCAGCACCGCCAGGGCGCCGGCCCGGCGCGGGTGCTGGATGCCCACCTTCCAGGGTTTGCCGCCCTTTTGCCCCAAGGCCAGGATGTTGCCGCCGATGTTGATGAGGGCGTTGTTCACCCCCTGGCTTTTCAGATAGTCCGCCGCCACGTCCAGGGCGTAGCCCTTGTAGCCGCCCAGGTCCAGGCGTACCGCCGGGTTGCGGGTGGAGGCCATGAGGCCGTCGATGTGGATGTCGGTCATGCGCGGGTGGGCGTGGACCAGGCGTTCGATGGCCTTGGCATCGGGCAGGCGGGGGGTGAAGGTGTCGGACTGGAAGCCCCACAGGCGGATCAGGTTGCCGATGGCCGGGTTGAACAGCTCGTCGGATTGTTCCGACAGGCGTGTGGCGTCCTGGATGATGGGAATCAGGCCCGGCGGCAGGGCGGCGCGGGCCGACTTTTCCGGAGAGGCCAGGGCGAACACGCCGTTGAGGCGCTCCAGGGTGCCGGGCTCCCAGGCGTGCAGGGTATGGTGCAGCGCGTCGAAATCCTTGAACACCTGGTTGGTGACCCGCTCCGCCTTGGCCGCGTCCTCGCCGTAAATGGTCACCTCCACCAGGGTGCCGAACACGTAGGACTGCTGCTTGTGCAGGTGCTCGCCGCAGCCGGCGAGGGCGAGGGCCATGAGCAGGCCGATGGCCCACTGGCGCACGCCCAGCCGATTTCCCCCATGGCAAAAGGTCCGTGCGCGTTTGGTGTTGAGACCAGCATGGGCGTTGATGAAGGCACCTTCCCCCTTTGAAAAAGGGGGAGTGAGGGGGATTTGCAGGCTGGTGTATGAGCGACGCCCGTCGAAATCCCCCCTGGCCCCCCTTTTCCAAAGGGGGGAAACCAGGTGTGCGAGCCGAGCCCTGCTGACCATCAAGCCGCGCATGCCCTTTCCAGCGCCTCCAGGAACCGCCCCGGCACGTCGAAGCCGGTCTGCTGGGTGATCTCCTGGAAGCAGGTGGGGCTGGTGACGTTCACCTCGGTGAGGCAGTCGCCGATCACGTCCAGGCCCACCAGCAGCAGGCCGGC
>JBGSHR010000020.1:0-2164 GCA_041752155.1 Thiobacillaceae bacterium
CACGGCCAGCGCGTGGGCGACGCCGTGCTCCAGGCCGTCGCCGCCTTCTTCGCCGGCCGCCTGCGCGGCTACGACACCATCTTCCGTGTCGGCGGCGAGGAGTTCCTGCTCTGCCTGCCCAATACCGAGCTGGATCAGGCCGCGCTGCTCATCAACCGCCTGCGCGAGGAACTGGCCGCCACGCCGATCCAGGCCGAGGGCCAGGCCATCTCCCTCACCGCCTCGTTCGGCGTGGTCTCCCTGGAACCGATCTTCTTCGTCGACGAAACCCTGGAACAGGCGGAGCGGGCCCAGTTGATCGCCCGCAAGGAGGGCGGCAACAAGGTCTGCATCTGGCGCGAAGGCTGGACGCCGGACGAGGGCAACGGCGACACCGCCTGAGCGCGGCCGGCGTGCGGGGCGCGGCTTAGAGCCTATTTCTACTGAAATAGGCTCTTACTTGCGCCAGAACGCCGGGGTGAACAGCACCAGCAGGGTGAACAGTTCCAGGCGGCCCAGCAGCATGGCAAAGGCGCACACCCAGGTCTGGAAGTCGGTGAGCACGCCATAGTTGGTGGCGGGGCCCACCACATTGAGGCCGGGGCCGGCGTTGTTGATGCAGGCGATGATGGCGGAGATGGCGGACACCAGGTCCAGGCCGCTGGCCAGCAGCAGGAACACCAGTGCCACCACGCTGGTGATGTACACCAGCACGAAGGACTGCACCGCGAAGACGATGCGGTTTTCCAGAACCTGGCTGCCCAGGCGCACCTGCAGCACGGCGGCGGGGTGGATCTGCCTGCTCATTTCGCGCAAGGCCTGGTGGAAGGTCACCAGGGTGCGCATCATCTTGATGCCGCCGCCGGTGGAGCCGGAACTCACCGCCACGCAGGACAGGAACAGCATCCACAAGGGCGCGAAAATGGGCCAGGTGTTGAAGTCCACGCTGGCGAAGCCGCAGTCGGTGGCCATGGAGACCAGATTGAAGCTGGCATGGCGCAGGGCGGTCCAGAAGTCGGGGTACACCCCCTTCATCCAGAGGTACGCGGCGATGGCGAGGCAGCTGCCCAGCACCAGGGTCAGCATGGCCTTGGCCTCGGTGTCCGTCAGATAGACGCGCAGGCTGCGCCCGCGCCAAGCCAGAAAATGGCTGGCGAAGTTCATGGCGGCGATGAGCATGAACACGATCAGGACGGCTTCCACCGCGGGCGAGTTGAAGTAGCCGACGCTGGCGTCGTGGGGCGAGAAGCCCCCCAGGCTCAGGGCCGCGAAGGCGTGGCAGGTGGCGTCGAACCAGTCCAGGCCCACCGCCATGAGGGCCAGGATGCAGGCGGCGGTGACGCTCACATAGACCAGGTAGAGATTGCGCGCGGTCTCGGTGATGCGCGGGGTCAGCTTGTCGTCCTTCATGGGCCCCGGCGTCTCCGCCTTGAACATCTGCATGCCGCCCACCCCCAGCAGCGGAAAGATGGCCACCGCCAGGACGATGATGCCCATGCCGCCCATCCAGTTGAGCTGATGGCGCCACAGGTTGATGGAGCGGGGCAGGGCGTCCAGGCCCACCAGGGTGGTGGCGCCGGTGGTGGTGAGGCCGGAGATGGTCTCGAAATAGGCGTCGGTGATGGACAGGCTGGGCAGCTGCAGCATCAGGGGCAGGGTGGCGAAGGCGGGCAGCACGGTCCAGGTCAGGCTGGCCAGCAGGTAGCCGTCGCGCGCCGTCAGTTCCCGCTTCACGTGGCGGGTGGCGAGCCACATCCCCAGGCCGGCGACGAAGGTGATGAGGATGGACTCGTCGTAGATGGCCACCGCGCCGTCGTCGATGAGCCAGGACACGGCCAGGGGCAGCAGCATGGTGAAGGCGAACAGCATCACCACCAGGCCCAGCACCTTGATCACGGGGAAGAGCTTGCGCATGGGGTCCGTCCCTTCAGAAAAAGCCGAGGCCGACCTGGAACAGCTTTTCCACCTTGGAGATCATGCGCTTGTTGGGCACGAACAGGATGAGGTGATCCTCCGCCTCGATCACCGTATCGTGGTGGGCGATATTGACCTCGCTGCCGCGCAGGATGGCGCCTATGGTCACCCCCTCGGGCAGATCCACCTGCTCGATGCGCCGCCCCACCAGCTTGGAGGATTTGGCGTCGCCATGCACCACCGCCTCCAGGGCCTCCGCCGCGCCCCGGCG
>JBGSHR010000021.1:0-6606 GCA_041752155.1 Thiobacillaceae bacterium
GACGGGCGTTGGCGCGACTCCAGCGCCACGCCGCCGGCCGGCGTGCCGCCCGTGGTGCGCTTCAAGAACCCCCTGGACGGCGAGGTGGTGATCGACGACCTGGTCAAGGGCCGCATCGTCGTCAGCAACAGCGAGCTGGACGACCTCATCATCGCCCGCTCCGACGGCACGCCCACCTACAACTTCTGCGTGGTGGTGGACGACTGGGACATGCAGATCACCCACGTGATCCGCGGCGACGACCACGTCAACAACACGCCGCGCCAGATCAACATCCTCAAGGCCCTCGGCGCGCCCCTGCCCCAGTACGGCCACGTGCCCATGATCCTGGGCCACGACGGCGAGAAGCTGTCCAAGCGCCACGGCGCGGTGAGCGTGATGCAATACCAGGAGGACGGCTATCTGCCGGAGGCCCTGCTCAACTACCTGGCGCGCCTGGGCTGGGCCAAGGGCGACGAGGAGGTGTTCAGCATGGAGCAGTTCACCGAGTGGTTCGACCTGGGCGGCATCTCCCGCTCGGCCGCCCGCTTCAATCCGGAAAAGCTGCAGTGGATCAACCAGCAATATCTCAAGCAGGCCGACGCCGGCCGCCTGGCCGAGCTGGCCCGGCCCTTCCTGCTGCGCGATGGCTGCGTGTTGGACCACGGCCCGGATCTGGCCCAAGTGGTGGAGTTGCTCAAGGAGCGGGTCAACACCATCGAGGAGCTGGCCGACGCGGCGGTGTATTTCTACCGCCCCTTGACCCCGGAACCCCAGGTTCTGGAGCAGCATGTGGGCGCGGACATCCTGCCGGTGATGGCGGAGGTTCTGGCCAAGCTGGAAGGTATCGAATGGACCCGCGAAGCGATCCAGGAGGTCATGAAAACCAGCGCCGCCGCCCATGGCCTGAAGATGCCCAAGGTGGCCATGCCCCTGCGCGTGCTGGTCACGGGCGAGCCCCAGACCCCCGCCATCGACGCGGTGCTGGCGCTACTCGGCAAGGACGAGGTGGTGAAACGCCTGCGCCATCAACTGGCCAAGGGCGCGTAAGCCAGATAGGCGTGGGACTGCATCTCCGTCAGCCGGCTCAGGGTGCGCGCGAACGCGCCGTCCAGCAGGTCGGCCTGGCCCAGCTCGGCCAGGGGCACGGCGGCGGACAGGATGAGCTTGACGCGGCGGTCGTAGAACGCGTCCACCAGCCAGACAAAGCGCCGCGCCGAGGCGAGGGAATGGGGGTCGAATTGCGGCACGCCGGACAGCAACACGGTGGAAAACAGGCCGGCCAGGGCGATGTAGTCGGCCTGGCCGCGCGGGCCTAGGCACAATTCCCCGAACTCGAACCAGGCGATGCCGGGGGCTTGGCGACGGGCGGCGATGGCCCGGGATTCGATGGCCAGCGCCGTGTTCTGCTCGCCCTCATCGTCCGCCAATTCCCGGAAGATCGCCTCCAGCGCCGCCGCTGAGTGCATATCCAGGGGCGAGTGGTACACCCCCGCCTTTTCCAGGGCGTCCAGGCGGTAATCCCGGTCGCCGTCGAATTCCACCAGGGCCATGGATGCCTTGATCAAGGCGATGGTGGGCAGGAACTGGCCCCGTTGCAGGCCGTTGCGGTACAGCTCATCCGGCGCGGCATTGGCCGTCACCACCACGGCCACGCCCTGCTCGAACAGCCCTTGCAGCAGGCCGCGTATGAGCATGGCGTCGGTGATGTCGGTGATGTGGAACTCGTCCAGGCACAGCAGACGGACGTGGCGCGCGATCTCCCGCGCCACCTTTTCCAGGGGATTGGCCTGCCCTTTCATGGCTGCCAGGCGGCCATGGATCTCCTGCATGAACGGGTGGAAATGGACGCGCTGCTTGTGCTTCAGGGGCACACAGGCGAAGAAGGCGTCCATGACGAAACTCTTGCCGCGTCCCACCGCGCCCCACAGATAAAGTCCGCGAATGGGGCGGGGCCGGACCAGGCGACCCAGCAAGCCGAGCTTGCGTAAAGGCGCGGGCCGCAACAGGTCGTCGTGGAGGCGTTGCAACTCGGCGATCGCGGCGAGCTGGGCGACATTGAGAGTCAACCCGCGCCGCGCCGCCTGGCGATTCAGACAGCCCGCGACTTCCGCGCCGGCGCGCTTGCTCACGACAGCGCCTCCATCATCAGCCGGCACAGCGGTGCAACATGCGCTCCAGTTCGGAGCCGGCGCTGGCCGCGCCGCCTATGCGCCGCCACAGGACCTGGTCCTCCAGCGCCAACAGGGCCTCGAACTCCCTCAGCTGCTGGGCGCTCAATTGCGCCAGGTGTTGATCCAGAAAGCGGGCCAGGATCAGATCCAGTTCCAGCATGCCGCGCCGGCAGTGCCAGCGCAGGCGGTTGATATCCTGCGGGGAAAATGGCGCGGCGGCCGCCACCGCCAAGCCCGCCGCCGGGTCCTCTTCGGGTTTCACCTGCCGCCTCCCGGATGCCTTATACCGCGCGCTTCACCAGCATTTCCTTGATCTTGCCGATGGCCCGGGTCGGGCTGAGACCCTTGGGGCACACTTCGACGCAGCTCATGATGCTGTGGCAGCGGAACAGGCGGTAGGGGTCTTCCAGGTTGTCGAGGCGTTCGTTGGTGACCTGGTCGCGGCTGTCGGCGATGAAGCGGTAGGCCTGCAGCAGGCCGGCCGGGCCGACGAACTTGTCCGGGTTCCACCAGAACGAGGGGCAGGCGGTGGAGCAGCAGGCGCACAGGATGCACTCGTACAGGCCATCCAGTTGCGCCCGCTGTTCCGGGCTTTGCAGGCGCTCGATCTCCGGCTCCGGGTCCTCGTTCACCACATAGGGTTTGATGGAGCGGTATTGCTTGTAGAACTGCTCCATGTCCACCACCAGGTCGCGCACCACCGGCAGCCCCGGCAGGGGGCGCAGCTCGATGGGCTGCTTCAGGTCCTTGAGCGGGGTGATGCAGGCCAGGCCGTTCCTGCCGTTGATGTTCATGCCGTCCGAGCCGCACACCCCTTCGCGGCAGGAGCGGCGCACGCTCAGGGTCTCGTCCTGTTCCTTGATCAACAGGATGGCGTCCAGCAGCATCTTGCCTTCCGCGTCGATGTCCAGCTCGTAGTCCTGCATATAGGGCTTGGCATCGGTTTCCGGATTGAAACGATAGATGGAAAAACGCATGGGCTTGTCCTAGTAAGTTCTCGCCTTGGGCTGGAAGGCCTCGACCGTCAGGGGTTTCAGGCGCACCGGCTTGTAGTCCAGGCGATGGCGCTCGGCGAAGTACAGGGTGTGCTTCATCCAGTCCTTGTCGTCGCGCTCGGGGAAGTCGTCGCGCGCATGGGCGCCACGGCTTTCCGTGCGCGCGGCGGCGGAGAACATGGTGGCCAGGGCCACGGCCATCAGGTTTTCCAGCTCCAGCGCCTCCATGCGGCCGGTGTTGTAGATCTTGCTGTGGTCGCGCAGCACCACGTCGGGCAGCTTGGCGGCGATGGCCAGCATCTTCCGCACGCCGTCCTGGAGCACCGCGTCCGTGCGGAACACGCCGCAATGCAGCTGCATGGTCTTGCGCATCTCCTCGCGCAATTCCGGCACCGTGATGCCGTCACCCTTGCGCTCCCAGCGCGCCAGGCGGGCCTCGATGCGTTCCAGGGACTGGCTGGAGACCGGGCGCGGGAAGGGATTCTCGCGGCAGTACTCGATGACGTCATTGCCGGCGGCGCGGCCGAACACGATCAGGTCCAACAGGGAGTTGCTGCCCAGGCGGTTGGCGCCGTGCACCGAGACGCAGGCGCATTCGCCGATGGCGTAGAGGCCGGGCACGGCTTCTTCCGGGCCGGTGCCGGTGGGCATGACCACCTGGCCCTGCAGGTTGGTGGGAATGCCGCCCATCATGTAGTGCACCGTGGGCACCACCGGGATGGGATCGACGGCGGGATCGACATGGGCGAATTTCCGGGCCAGTTCGCTGATGCCGGGCAGACGCTGCTGGATCACCTCGGGACCCAGGTGGTCCAGCTTGAGCATCACGTGATCGCCCGCCGGGCCGCAGCCGCGCCCCTCGAAGATCTCCACCGCCATGGCACGCGACACCACGTCGCGGCTGGCCAGGTCCTTGGCGTTGGGGGCGTAGCGCTCCATGAAGCGCTCACCGTTCTTGTTCACCAGATAGCCGCCCTCGCCGCGCACGCCCTCGGTGATCAGCACGCCGGCGCCGTGCACGCCGGTGGGGTGGAACTGCCAGAACTCCATGTCCTCCAGCGGGATGCCAGCGCGCAACGCCATGCCCAGGCCGTCGCCGGTGTTGATCAGGGCATTGGTGGTGGCGGAGAAGATGCGCCCGGCGCCGCCGGTGGCCATCAGAGTGGCGCGCGCCTCGATGAAGATCGGCTCGCCGGATTCGATACTCAGCGCCACCACGCCCTGGGCGTAGCCCTGCTCGTCCATGACCAGGTCGACGGCGAAATACTCCTCGAAGAACTGGGTGCGGGCGGCGATGTTGCGCTGGTACAGGGTGTGCAGCATGGCGTGGCCGGTGCGGTCGGCCACGGCGCAAGTGCGCACCGCCGGGGCGCCGCCGTAGTCCTGGGTCATGCCGCCGAAGGGGCGCTGGTAGATCTTGCCGTTGTCCAGGCGGTCGAAGGGCATGCCGTAGTGTTCCAGCTCGATCACCGCCTCGTTGGCGCCCCGGCACATGAACTCGATGGCATCCTGGTCGCCCAGGTAGTCCGAGCCCTTGACCGTGTCGTACATGTGCCAGTGCCAGTTGTCCTCGCTCACGTTGCCCAGGCTGGCGGCGATGCCGCCCTGGGCGGAGACGGTATGGGAGCGGGTGGGGAACACCTTGGACACCACCGCCACCTTGAGGTCGGCGTGGGCTAGTTGCCGGGCGGCGCGCAGGCCGGCGCCGCCGCCGCCGACGATCACCGCGTCGAAGGTTCTCTTCGCCATCATGCCGGCACCTCACTGTTCCGTTTCCACTTGTCGGCGGCTGGCGACGACTCGCGGACGGTCGCACCTACCGCTACGCGGCAGGCACTGCTCCCTGCTCGCATCGCCCCGACGATCACCGCGTCAAATGTACGTTTCGCCATGCTCATGGCACGCTCCAGAGAATTTGCGCCGCCCAGGCGGCATAGGCCACCAGGGCAAGGATCACCGCCACATGCAGGGCCAGGCGGATCAAGGTGGCATGGACGTAATCCATGAAGATGTCGCGCATGCCCACCCAGGCATGGAGGAACAGGCTGAACAGGAACAGCAGGCTGGCGAGACGCATCGCCTGACTGTGGAACAAGGCCTGCCAGGCGGCGAAATCCGGGGCCGGATGCAGCACCAGGAAACCGAACAGGAACAGCGAGTACAAGGCCATCACCACGGCGGTGACCCGCTGCATCAGCCAATCCCTCAAGCCGTAATGGGCACCGCTGACGACGCGATTCACCATAGCCGCACCCCGATCAGCAAGGTGGCGGCGATGCTCGCCACCAGCACCAGTTTGGCGCTGAACCGCGCCTGGGCCAGGTTGACGCCGATATCCAGATCCAGCGCCAGATAGCGCAGCCCCATGCAGAAGTGATGCAGATAGGCCCAGACCACCACCAGCAATCCCAATTTGATCCAAGGCGGCTGCAACCAGTCCCGCACCGTGGCGAAGCCCTGGGCCGAGACCAGCGACTGCTGCAGCACATAGAGCAGCAACGGCAACAGCAGGAACAGCAGCAGGCCGCTGGCCCGATGCATGATGGACACCACCCCCGGCAGCGGCAGGCGGATCTTGAACAGATTGAGATAAACCGGACGGCTGGACGCCATGGTTACTGGTCCGCTTTTGCCGCCGCGGCCACGGCGGGGGGCAGGCGGTCGATGAGACGCGGATCGAAGGGCTTGGGCAGGATGTAGTCCTTGCCGAAACTCATCTCCGTGGCGTTGTAGGCCTTCAGCACCTCCGCCGGCACCGGCTCCTTCGCCAGTGCCGCCAGGGCCTTCACGGCGGCGATCATCATGGACTGGGTGATCTGCTTGGCGCGGGCATCCAGGGCGCCGCGGAAGATGTAGGGAAAGCCGAGGACATTTTTCACCTGGTTGGGGAAGTCCGAGCGGCCGGTGGCCATGATCAGGTCGTCGCGGGCGGCGTGGGCATCCTTGGGCAGGATCTCCGGGTCCGGGTTGGCCATGGCGAAGACGATGGGCTTGGGCGCCATGCGCTTGAGATCGTCCCCGCTCACCAGATTGGCGCCGGACACGCCGATGAACACATCGGCGCCGGCCATGGCGTCCGCCAGGGTGCGCATCTCCGTGTCCTTGGCGAACTCCTGCTTGTGGGCGTTGAGGTCGCTGCGGCCGCTGTGGATGACGCCCTTGGAATCCACCAGGGTCATGTTCGTCTTGCTGGCGCCCATGGCGATGAGCAGGCGCATGCCCGCCAGCCCGGCGGCGCCGGCGCCCAGACACACCAGCTTGGCGTCGGCCAGGGTCTTGCCCTGCAACTCCAGGGCGTTGAGCAGGCCGGCGCAGATGATGATGGCGGTGCCGTGCTGGTCGTCGTGGAACACCGGGATCGACATCAGCTCGCGCAGCCGCTGCTCGATCACGAAGCACTCGGGGGCCTTGATGTCCTCGAGGTTGATGCCGCCGAAGGTGGGCCCGAGTGGGCGCAC
>JBGSHR010000022.1:0-2341 GCA_041752155.1 Thiobacillaceae bacterium
GGCGGCCCAGGATTTCGATGCGCGCCTGCCGCCGCCGGGGGCGGACGAGGTGGGCCAGCTGGCGGCCGCTTTCCACACCATGGCCACGCAACTGCGCGCCCGTCTGTCCGAGCTCCAGGACAGCGAACAGCGCTTCTACGCCATCGCCAACTACACCTATGACCTGGAACTGTGGATCGAACCCGGCGGCCGCACCATCTGGGTCAACCCCTCGGCGCAACGCATGACCGGCTATAGCGCCGATGAATGTCTGACCCTGCCCGGCTTCCCCCTCTCGCTCATCGCCGAGGCGGATCGGGCCATGGCCGAGAAGCGCTTTGGCGAGGCCTTGCACGGGGTGACCGGCGAAGGCTATCAATTCCATATGCTGCGCAAGGATGGCAGCCTGTTCTGGGCTGCGGTGAACTGGCACCCCATTTTCGGCCGGGACCAGCACTTCCTCGGGATACGCGCCAGCATCCGCGACATCAGCGACCTGAAGGCCTCCGAGGCCATGGCCCTGGAATATCTGGCCGGCGCCGAGGCGGAACGCGCCCGCCTCAAGGCCCTGTTATCCGCCATGAACCTGGGCATCCTGTTCGTCGGCAGCGACGGCCGGGTTGTCTACCACAACCCCGCCTTCAGCCATCTCTGGCGCATGCCGGAACCATGCGCCCTGGTCGGCCTGCCCAGCGAAGAGGCGTTCTCCCGCAGCACCTGCGAAATCGACCAACCCGAAGCATTCCGCCAGCATATCCGTCAGGTGCTCGCCATCAAGGCGGAGGCGGATAGCTACGAGATCGACCTGGTGGACGGCCGCGTGGTGTTTCAACTCAGCTACGCGGTACGCGATGGGGGCGGGCGCTTCATCGGCTACCTCTGGGTGTACGAGGATGTGACCAGCGAGCGGCAGACCGCCGAGCAACTGCTCTACCTGGCGGAACGGGACTCCCTCACCGGCCTCTACAACCGGCATCGCTTCCAGATCGAACTGGAACGCATGCTGACCGAGTCCGCGCGCCAGGGTACGCCATGCGCGCTGCTGTACTTCGATCTGGATGAATTCAAGGCCATCAACGATCACTTCGGCCACAAGGCGGGCGACGTCATGCTGGTGCGGGTGGCGGGTGAGGTGTCCGGCCTCAGCCGGCGCAACGAGATGCTGTTCCGTCTTGGGGGCGACGAGTTCGCCGTGTTATTGCCCGCCACGGACGAAAAGCAGGCCCAGGTTCTGGCCGAGCGCATCGTCCACGCCATTGCCCAGATTCCCTTCAAGTTCGAAGGCCAGACCCTGCATATCTCGTCCAGCCTCGGCATCGCCCTCTACCCGCGGCACGCCGCCGACGAGGAACAGCTGGTGGTGTGCGCGGACACCGCCATGTATCAGGCCAAGCAGGCCGGCAAGAATGCCTGGCGACTGTATCGGGCCGATCTGGACACCACCGCGGAGATGGTCAATCGCCTGTCCTGGAACGACCGCCTGAGCCGCGCCCTGGAACTGAACCTGTTCGAATTGCATTACCAGGGCGTCTACGCCACCGGCGATCGCCAACTGAAGCACCTGGAAGCCCTGATCCGGCTGCGCGACGAACACAGCGGGGATCTGGTCCCGCCCGGCCAGTTCATCCCGGTGGCCGAAAAGAGCAACAAGATCCTCGAGATCGACCGCTGGGTGCTGCGCCAGGTCATCCGTCTGCTGGCCGACCATCCCGCCAGCCCGCCCATCGCCGTCAACATCTCCGGCCGCTCCTTCGACGATCCCGGCCTGCCCGGCTACATCACCGGCCTGCTGCGCGAATGCCAGGCCGACCCCAAGCGCCTGCTGATCGAGATCACAGAGACGGCGGCGGTATCGGACCTGACCGACGCCGAGCGTTTCATCGAGGCCCTGAAGCAGGCCGGCTGTGTGGTCTGCCTGGACGATTTCGGCGCCGGCTTCGCCTCCTTCGCCTACCTCAAACACATCCGGGTGGACGTCATCAAACTGGACGGCATGTTCATCCGCAACCTGCCCCAGGATCACGAAAATCAGGTGTTCGTGCGCGGCATGGTGGAAGTGGCACGCGGCCTGGGCAAGACCACCATCGCCGAATGCGTGGAGGACGCGGCCACCTTGGCGCTGCTGATCAAACTGGGCGTGGACGAGGCCCAGGGTTACCACTTGGACCGGCCCCGGCCTGATCACCCGGCCATATTCTCAGCCTCTGGAGTTGTCTGATGAGCCCTTCCGAAAAAAACCACATGGCCATCCTGGAGCGCCTGCGCGACCTGGACCGCGCCATCGCCAGCCACGCCCAATGGATGGGACGCCTCAACCGCCGGCTGATCTGCGGCGAGTCGGCCGACGCCGACGACCTGGCCG
>JBGSHR010000023.1:0-2672 GCA_041752155.1 Thiobacillaceae bacterium
CACGGCCAGCCGGCGGATGGCCGTTTCAGCGTGCGGCCGCGCTGGGCCTTGTCCGAGTTGCTGGCGCCGGCGTGAGGCCGGTTTGAGGGTTACTGCCCCGGCGTGAGGATGGGCTGGCCGATGAGCTGTACGGCTTCGTGGGGGAAGATCAGGGCCAGGGACAGGATGGCCAGGATGACCAGCACCAGGAAGGTGGAGAAGATGCTGGCCGGACGCAGCCAGCCCCAGTAGCGGGCGGCCAGGAACACCATGTCCTTGCGGTGTTCCGACATGCGCATCCAGCGCCGCAACAGGCTCACGGCCAGCCAGACGGCGTAGCCGCCGCCCAGTGAGGCCAGGACCACGCGGAAGACGGTGAGCAGATCCCAGTTCTGGATGCCCTTGTAGAACAGGGAGATGGCGCCCACGCTCAGGGCCGCGCCGGCGGCCAGGATGATGTTGAGGGCCAGGCGGCGCCGCTCCCGGGCCAGGTCTTGCTGGCGGCTGATGAAGAAGGCGTCCACCTCGGATTTGAGATATTCGGTCTTTTCCTCCACCAGGCCGGCGATCTCCCGGCGCATCAGGGCGATGCGGTCGTCCAGCACCACCGACATGCGGTCGGCGGCGTAGTCCACCATCTCGCGTATGTCGTCCTTGGTCAGGCTGCGTTGGTTGTGCAGTTCCTGGGAGATCTTGTCCAGCTTCACGTCGATGGCCTGGCTGGTGTTGGTCACCACCTGGGCCAGCTTGTCTCCGGCGCGCTCCACCGCCGCGTCGGCTGCGGAGATGAGGCTTTCCTTGGCGTAATCGATGGTCTTCTCGAACATGGTCTTAGCGCCTTTTGAAGGCTGCCTCCTCGCCGGAGAGCAGTTTGCGGATGTTGCTTTGGTGGCGGATCAGCACCAGGACGGAGAGTATCGCCAGGATGCCAGCCAGGAAGCCGGCTTCCGCCCCGCGACCAAGCAGGAACCAAGCATAGATCGGGGCCAGGGTGGCGGCTACCAAGGCGGACAGGGAGGATACGCGGGTGATGGCGAATACCACCAGCCAAGTCAGCACGGTGAGCCCGCCGAGCCGGGCATCCAGGGCCAGCAACACGCCCAGGGCGGTGGCCACACCCTTGCCGCCGCGGAAGCCGAAGAACACCGGGAAAAGATGCCCCAGGAAGGCGGCCAGGGCGGCCAGGTAGGGGGTGTAGACGGGTAAGCCGTAGCGGGCCATGGCCCATTGCGCCAGCCAGACCGCCAAATAGCCTTTCAAGGCATCGCCGATCAGGGTGAGGGCGGCGGCGGCCTTCTTGCCGGTGCGCAGCATGTTGGTGGCGCCGGGGTTGCCGGAGCCGTGGCTGCGCGGGTCGGGCAGGCCGTAGGCCCGGGCGACGAGGATGGCGAAGGAGATCGAGCCCAGCAAATAGGCGGCGACCAGAATGAGCGTGGATTCAATCATTTGCGTAAAATCAGCGGCTTTTCGCCTAGTCATGAGTGGGAGTCGGGAGCGGCATGGACATTTTATTTCTCAGGGACTTCCGTCTGGAGCTGATTATCGGGCTCTATGAATGGGAGCGCAAAGCACCCCAGCCCGTGATGCTCGATCTGGAGATCGGCCTCTACGACCACAAGGCCGGCCATACCGACGACGTGGCGGACACCATCGACTACGGCAAGGTGGCGGCGCGCATCCAGGAGGTGGTGGCCAGCCGGGAGATCCGCCTGGTGGAAACCCTGGGGGAGATGATCGCCGACATCGTGCGCCGGGAGTTCGGCGCCCCCTGGGTGCGGGTGGCGGTGCGCAAGCTCGGCATCCTGCGCGGGGTGAAGGAGCTGGGCATCATCGTCGAGCGGGGCTCGCGCATCTAGCCTCGGGCACTAGCCCCGCCGCGCCACCATGAGAAACACGGGGTAGGCGCGGCTGCCTTCGGGTTTTTCCTTCTCGATCTCGAACACGGTCTGGAACGTCACCTCCCGGAAGCCGGCCTGCTCGGCCCGGGCCGCCAGTTCGTCGCGCTCGAAGCCATGGTGCACGTCCACCTCGATGCCGTGGAACGACCCGTCCTCCTGGTCCAGGTCGGCGATGCACAGGGCGCCGCCCGGCTTCAGATGGTCGCGGAAGGCGGCCAGGATGGCGTCGGTGTCGGGGATGTGGTGCAGGGTCATGGCGGAATAGATCACATCGTAGCGCCCGCCGGGGATGGCTTCCACGCTCAGGTCCGCCTGCAGCGGCGTCATGTTGGTCGCCCCCAGGGCGGTAATCTTTTCCCGGAGCACCTCCAGCATGCCCGGCGAGGTGTCGGTCAGGGTGATGGGGCCCAGCGCGTCCTGGAGCGGGAAGGACAACAGCCCGGTGCCGCAGCCGTAATCCAGGGCGGCCATGTTGGTATTCAGGGGCACGCTGGCGCGGATGGCCGCGGCGATCTTTTCACCTCGTTCCACGAATACCGGATTCTCGTCCCACTGCCGGGCCTTGCTGTCGAAATGCCCCGCGTCCAATACCACTTTGTTCATCGCTTGCCTCCCAGGATGCCGCCCAAAACGCCGCGCAGGATCTGGCGGCCCAATTGATTGCCGATGGTGCGCACCGCGCTCTTGGCCATGGATTCGATCAGGCCCTGGCGCCGGCCGGTGCCCATGAGGATGCCGCCCAGCGCGCCGCCGATACCGGCGCCTTGCCCCTGGGGCTGGGCTTCCGCCTGGGCC
>JBGSHR010000024.1:0-3553 GCA_041752155.1 Thiobacillaceae bacterium
AACATCATCGGCGGCTGCTGCGGCACCTCCCCCGAGCACATCCGCGCGATAGCTGAAGCCGTGGCCGACTGCGCCCCGCGTGCCATCCCCGTCATCGAACCCAAGCTGCGCATCTCCGGCCTGGAGCCCTTCAACCTGGGCGCCGGTGACCTGTTCGTCAACGTCGGCGAGCGCACCAACGTCACCGGCTCGGCCAAGTTCAAGCGACTGGTGCTGGAAGGCGATTACGACGCGGCCCTGGACGTGGCGCGCCAGCAGGTGGAGGCGGGCGCCCAGGTGATCGACATCAACATGGATGAGGCCATGCTGGACGGCGAGGCGGCCATGACCCGCTTCCTCAACCTCATCGCCAGCGAGCCGGACATCGCCCGGGTGCCCCTCATGCTGGACTCGTCCAAGTGGTCCATCATCGAGGCGGGCCTCAAGTGCGTGCAGGGCAAGGCCATCATCAACTCCATCTCCATGAAGGAAGGCGAGGCGGCGTTCATCGAAAAGGCCCGGCTGGCGCGGCGCTACGGCGCGGCGGTGGTCGTCATGGCGTTCGACGAGGCGGGCCAGGCCGACACCTATGCGCGCAAGACCGAGATCTGCGCCCGGGCCTACCAGATCCTCACCGAGCAGCTGCGCTTCCCGGCCGAGGACATCATCTTCGATCCCAACGTCTTCGCCGTGGCCACCGGCATCGAGGAGCACGCCAACTACGCCGTGGACTTCATCGAGGCGACGCGCTGGATCAGGAACAACCTGCCCCACACCCACATCTCCGGCGGCGTCTCCAACGTATCCTTCTCGTTCCGCGGTAACGAGCCGGTGCGCGAGGCGATCCACACCGTGTTCCTGTACCACGCCATCCAGGCGGGCATGGACATGGGCATCGTCAACGCCGGCCAGCTCGGGGTGTACGACGAGATCCCCGCCGAACTGCGCGAGCGGGTCGAGGACGTGGTGCTGAACCGCCGCGCCGACAGCACCGAGCGCCTGGTGGAGTTCGCCGAGACCGTTAAGGGCAAGGGCAAGGAACAGGTGGAAGACCTGGCCTGGCGCGACGCGCCGGTGGAGCAGCGCATCGCCCACGCCCTGGTGCGCGGCATCACCGCCTTCATCGTCGAGGACACGGAAGAGGCGCGCCTCAGCCTGGGCCACCCGGTGAAGGTGATCGAAGGCCCCCTCATGGACGGCATGAACCACGTGGGCGACCTGTTCGGCGCCGGCAAGATGTTCCTGCCCCAGGTGGTCAAATCCGCCCGGGTCATGAAGCAGGCGGTGGCCCACCTGATCCCCTACATCGCGGCGGACAAGAGCGTGGAGAGCAAGCCCAAGGGCAAGATCCTGCTGGCCACCGTGAAGGGCGACGTGCACGACATCGGCAAGAACATCGTCGGCGTGGTGCTGGGCTGCAACAACTACGAGGTGATCGACCTGGGCGTCATGGTGGCCGCCGACAAGATCCTCACCACCGCCAAGGAAACCGGCGCCGACATCATCGGCCTGTCCGGCCTCATCACCCCGTCCTTGGAAGAGATGTCCCACATCGCCAAGGAGATGCAGCGCCTGGGCTTTTCCGTGCCGCTGCTGATCGGCGGCGCCACCACCAGCCTGGCCCACACGGCGGTGAAGATCGACCCCCACTATGCCGGTTCGGTGGTCTACGTGAAGGACGCCTCCCGTGCCGTGGGGGTGTGCACCAACCTCCTGTCCGACGGCCTGCGCGAGGACTTCATCGCCAAGACCAAGGCCGACTACGCCCAGGTGCGCGAGCGCCACGCCGCCCAACGGAGCGAGAGCAAGCGGGTGAGCCTGGAGCAGGCCCGGGCCAACAAGCTCAAGACCGACTGGGCTCTTCTCCCCTCTCCCGCAGGCGGGAGAGGGGCTGGGGGTGAGGGGGCTGGCTACACCCCGCCCGTGCCCAAGGCCCTCGGCATCCAGGTGTTCCGCGACTACGACCTGGCGGAGCTGGCCCGCTGCATCGACTGGTCCCCCTTGTTCCAGGCCTGGGAGCTGCACGGCCGTTACCCCAAGATCCTGGAAGACGCGGTGGTGGGCGAGGAAGCCCGTAAGCTGTTCGCCGACGCCCAGGCCATGCTCAAGCGCATGATCGACGAGAAGTGGGTGGAGGCCCGTGCCGTCATTGGCCTGTTCCCCGCCAGTTCGGCAGGTGACGACATCGAGATCTACGCTCCTCTCCCTTCTCCCGCAGGCGGGACATCGTCATCGCAGGTGAGAAGGGCCGGGGATGAGGGGGAGCGAACAATCGACACCTCTGCCATCGGCACCGACCCTCACCCCAACCCCTCTCCCGCCAGCGGGCGAGGGGCTTTACTCATGACCTGGCACAACCTGCGCCAGCAGATAGCCAAACCGGCAGGCCAGCCCAACTGGTGCCTGGCCGACTTCGTCGCCCCCAAGGAATCCGGCGTGGCGGACTACCTGGGCGCCTTCGTGGTCACCGCCGGCATCGGCGAGGAGGCCCGGGCCAAGGCCTTCGAGGCCGCCCACGACGACTACAACGCCATCCTGCTCAAGTCCCTGTGCGACCGCCTGGCCGAGGCCTTCGCCGAACGCATGCACCAGCGGGTACGCATGGAGTTCTGGGGCTATGCGGGTGAGGAGGCGCTCACCAACGAACAGCTCATCAACGAGGAATACCGGGGCATCCGCCCGGCCCCCGGCTACCCCGCCTGTCCGGAGCACAGCGAGAAGGGTGCCCTGTTCGAGTTGCTCCAGGTACCGGCCAACATCGGCGTCACCCTCACCGAGAGCTACGCCATGCTGCCCACCGCCTCGGTGTCCGGCTTCTACCTGAGCCACCCCAACGCCCGCTACTTCGCCGTGGCCAAGATCGACCGGGACCAGGTGGCCGACTACGCCCGCCGCAAGGGCTGGGACCTGGCCACGGCGGAACGCTGGCTGGCGCCGAATCTGGGGTAGATACCGCATGCCAATGTCCCCCAAAATTCGACAAGTATTTGAAAGGTGGATTAGTAAATCCACGTGGCACACATCGCACATTCTCGACGAACAACGTTTCTACAAGTTTGTGTGGACCGTCGTCATCTATTCTCGCAAACCACCTACTGAGCAAGAGCTTCAAGCCGAGATCATTAACTACTGGAACGATCGCTTTGATTCGAGACAACTAGAACAGCTGGCACTCCAGCACGCGAGCCTGTATGAGCATCTCTGCTTATTTGCCCGTGCGAAGCACCTTGCGTTGCGTGACTGACGCAGCGTCTAACTCGACGTGCTACGGGCTGCGCCCTTCGCACGTGGGTGAACACCAACGGCATCAGCCATGAGCCCGACAACCCACAAAAACTATCAATCCGCCCCTGATTGATAGTTTCATGTACTATCAATAACTATTAATTTGTTTTTAATTGATAGTTATTGATGAAGCTGCCCGTCTCGCCCCCCGCCACGGAAACCCTGCTCGCCGGCCTCGACCCGGTCGAGCTGCTGCGCTTGCTGGAGCTCTCGCGCAACGGTCTGGCGGACGGCCGCTACCTGCATTGGGACGAGCTGCGCCACCGCACGCCGCCCCCGGGCCACACCC
>JBGSHR010000025.1:0-2088 GCA_041752155.1 Thiobacillaceae bacterium
CGCCGAGTCGAAGACGATGCCGATGCCGCCGACCGCCTGCTTGTCGTCGGGGGAGCGGATGGCCGCCGCGTAGATGTAGGTGGCGCGGTTGCGATACAGCGGCGTGGCGCTGAAATCCGACACCGCGTAGCTCTGGGAATCCCGCAGTGTCAGGGTCTGCTTGACCCAGTCGTCCGGCAGGGTCTGGCCGGCCAGGTCGGCATAGGCCGGATTGGACACGGCGACCACCTGTCCGAAGCGGTCGAACACCAGGAGGTTGTCGTACACCGTGTAGAGGCCGTTGATGTAGCCCAGGATGTCGGCGATGGCCTGGCTGCGTTCCTCGTTGACGCCGGCGGCCAGACTGTCGCGGAAGGCCGAGGTCAGGGCCCACCAGCGGCAATCGTTGGCCCGCTCATAGAGGTTGCGGTCCATGATGTCGATGGCCAGGGAGGCGAGGAAGCGGCTGTTCTCCAGAATGGTGGAAACAACGGTCTCGTGCAGGTTGCCGATGGAGCGCTCGAACACGTCCTTGGTCTTCAGGCCGGTGTTGCTGATCTCCCACAGCAGCACCTTGGAGAAGGCCGGATTGAGCGCCTTGTTGTCGGCGCGGTGGCGCACGTTGCCGTTCCACACCGAGCGGTTGAGCACGCGCTGGATCTGCTCCGCCTGGGCGGGAATGGCCTGCAGGTCTTGGGCAAACAGGGCCGTGTTGGCCATCACCCCGGCCAGCGCCGCGGCGTCCACCTTGTCCAGGCTGCCGCCCGAGGTCTGATCGAAGGCGTGTTCCAGGGGCATCATGACGTGGCCGTACCAGCCGGGGCCGAAGTAGCCTTGATAGCCCTGGGTGGGCCGGGTCGTGGCCAGGTACTCGCGGCCGGCGAAACGGACCACGGCCCAATCCCCTTGCAGCACTCGTTCGACCCGCGCGCCCACCGGGATGTGCCAGCTGTCGCTGCTGGCGATGACCTGGCCATCCTGGTCCAGCAGGGTAATCACCGACCAGTCCTTCGGCCCGGCCAGGTTGGCGAAGATGCCTTCGGTCTCGTCCTTGAAGCGGAAACACAGGCAGAGCACGCCAAGGGGCGCGCCGTCGTGGTTGGTGACGCGATAGGAGTAGATCAGCGGCGCGGCCTCGTTGGGCTGCAGATCGCTGGCCCGGGCGGTTTCCACATAGGCCTGCTGGGTGCGCAGGGACTCGGCGATGAGCGGATCGCGCGACAGGGTGACCGGGTTGTCCGGGTCCAGCTTGGCGACCACCGTGCCGTTCAGGTCGAGCAGGATGATGTCGGAATAAACCGAATACTTGCGCACATATTCCCGGAAGCGCTCTTCCAAGCGGGTGCGTTCGGTGGTCAGTACGTTGGCGCGCTCGAGATAGGCCCGCACATCCTCGTCGGTGGCCAGGAAACCGATGTCGGCGGTGCGCTCGAACAGGTTGCGGATCATGATGTCCACCGCCACCTGGGCCTTGGACTTCATCTCCAGCACGGTCTTCTTCAGAGTTTCGCGGCCCAGGTTGTTGAGCAGGCTGCCGGTGAGGCCCTGGAAGGCTTCGCGGGTGGCGCTCATGTCGGTGCCGGTGCCGGACAGTTGGCCCAGCAGGGACAGGTTGTCCCAGACGCCTTGCAGGCCTTGCAGGGTCTCCCGGTATTCCTCGGCGCCGGCCATGTGCCGAATGAGTCCGAGCAGGGAGGCATCGATTTCGACACCTTTGTATAGCGGCATGGGCATCTCCAAAAAAGCGTCTATTTTCAAAGCAAAATCCATACCTATCTCATGGTTTATGCATTGCTATGAATTTATTGATAAAACTGGATGTGAAGAGGTTTTTCTTGCTCTGCCATGGTGCGGATTTCATGCCCTCGCACCGCGCTGGGGCGCCGTTCTGTTACGGGCTCACCAAGGCCGCCGCCTGTTGCTCGCAGGCAAGCCGGGTCTCCGGGTCCAGGGCGGCCAGCCAGCGTTCCGGGATGCCGTCCAGGCCGTAGATCGCCCCGGCCAGCATGCCGGCGATGGCGCCGGTGGTATCCGCATCCCCTCCCCGGTTGATCACTTCCACAAGGCAGCTTTCGAAACTGTCAGTTTGCAGCAAGGCTTGCAGCACTG
>JBGSHR010000026.1:0-4685 GCA_041752155.1 Thiobacillaceae bacterium
GCGCGCCGTCGCGCGGGTGGGGGAAGAGCATCTCACCACTTTCATCGTCCCCGGCGGCGGCGCGCCCGACAGCGACGCCGGCGGCGATGAAGGCGCGGTCCAGGCCTACCGGGACATGCTGCAAGTGGAGCAGGAACGGGGCCCCCTCTACCACGTCCACCAGATCATGAGCCGGGAGCTCATCACCCTCGGCGCCGAGGATGCGGTGCAGGCCGCTTGGCAGGTCCTGTGGGAACACGGCATCCATCAGGCGCCGGTGCTCGATGCGGGTGGGGCCCTGGTGGGCCTGGTGACGGAGCGGGATCTGCTCACGTCCTTCAACCTGGACGGCGACCGCTTGCAGGACGTACTGCCCCGGCGCGTGGCGGACGTGATGACCTCGCCGGTCCTGAGCGTGGATCCGGTCACCGACATCCGCCGTATCGCCCGGGCCATGCTGGAGTTCAACCAGGCGGGGGTGCCGGTGGTGAACGAAACCCATGACCTGGTGGGCTTCGTGACCCGCAGCGACATCCTGCGCGCGGTGATCACCGATCCGCCCCTGAGCACCTGGGGCTGAGCCCACCGCGCGGAAGGATTCGCCGGACCAGCGGCGCCGCCCGGTAATGCGGCTAAAATCCGGGCTTCGTTTTCCTCCCCCATTCGCCCGCGCCATGGATACCACCCGCGTCAAGGAATTCCTCCTGGGACTCCAGGAACTCATCGTCATGCGCCTGGAGCAGATCGACGGCAAGCCCTTCCTGACCGACCAGTGGCAGCGCCCGGAAGGCGGCGGCGGCCGCTCCCGCCTGATCGAGGGGGGCAATGTGCTGGAACGGGGCGGAGTGAACTTCTCCCATGTCATGGGGGACAAGCTGCCCCCATCCGCCAGCGCCCACCGCCCGGAACTGGCGGGACGGCGCTGGCAGGCCATGGGTGTCTCCCTGGTGATGCATCCGCGCAATCCCTATGCCCCCACCACCCACATGAACGTGCGCTTCTTCGTGGCGGAGAAGGACGGCGAGGCGCCGGTATGGTGGTTCGGCGGCGGCATGGATCTCACCCCCTATTACGGCTTCGAGGAGGACGCGGTGCACTTCCACCACATGTGCCGCAAGTCCCTGGAACCCTTCGGCGCAGACTACTACCCCCGCTTCAAGCAATGGTGCGACGAGTACTTCCTGCTCAAGCATCGCAACGAACCCCGGGGCGTGGGCGGCATCTTCTATGACGACCTCAACGCAGGCGGCTTCGAGCATTGCTTCAATCTCACCGAGAGCGTGGGCGACCACTTCCTGCCGGCCTACGTGCCTATCCTGGAACGCCGCGCCGAGACGCCCTACGGCGAGCGGGAGCGGGAGTTCCAGCTGTACCGGCGCGGGCGCTATGTGGAGTTCAACCTGGTGTTCGACCGGGGCACCCTGTTCGGCCTGCAATCCGGCGGCCGTACCGAGGCCATCCTCATGTCCATGCCCCCGGCGGTGACCTGGCGTTACGACTGGAAGCCCCAGCCGGGCACGCCGGAAGCCCGGCTCTACAGCGACTTCCTGCGCCCGCGTGACTGGCTGGGCGAGTTCCCGCAATAACCACCCGCGCCACCTCCATGTCGACGCAAGCCACTGTGCCCAGCCCCCTACCTGGCAACCAGAAACCCAAGAAACACCGCTTCTGGCTCGGGTTGTTGATCGCCCTGCTGGTGTTGCTGGGCGCCCTCATCGCCGCCTACGAACTCATCGCCTCGCCGCTCCAATCCATGATTCTGGCGGGCTACGGCAAGCGCCTGACCTACCAGGTCGAGGCCGGCGAGAACCCCAGGCCGCGCACCCCCAGCGCCGGGCCCTACGACATCCGCATGGGCTACGTGGACCTGCCTGGCTTCGTCAAGCGCCTAAAGACCCAGGGCTTCGAGGTCACCCAGCAGGCCCGTATCTCCCCGGACATGGCGCGCATCGACGACTTCGGCCTGTTCCTGCCGTACCAGGAAAAGTCCGTGGCGGGGCTCACCCTGCTCGACTGCCGTGGCCAGCCCCTCCATGCCGTGCACTATCCGCGCCATTACTACTCGGACTTCCAGCGCATCCCCACGGTGGTGGCCAACACCCTGTTGTTCATCGAGAACCGGGAACTGCTGGACCCCAACCATCCCCAGCGCAACCCGGCGGTGGAATGGGACCGGCTCGGCGCGGCGGTGCTGGAAAAGGTGCTCAAGACCATAGACCCTTCCCGTAACGTGCCCGGCGGCTCCACCCTGGCCACCCAGATCGAGAAATACCGTCACTCCCCGGACGGCCTGACCATGACCGCCACGGACAAGCTGCGCCAGGTGGCGTCGGCCTCCATTCGCGCCTATCTGGACGGCCAGGACACCCGCGCCACCCGGCGCCGCATCGTGCTGGACTATCTCAACACCGTGCCCCTGGCCGCCGCGCCCAGCTTCGGCGAGGTCAACGGCGTGGGCGACGGCCTCCATGCCTGGTTCGGGCTGGACTTCGACCGGGTCAACCAGCTGCTGCTGGCGCCCCGGCCCACCCCGGAGGCCGCCAGCGCCTACAAGCATGTGCTGGCCCTGCTCATCTCCCAGCGCAAACCCTCCTACTACCTGCTGGTCGGGCGCCGCAACCTGAACACCCAGGCCGATACCCACCTGCGCCTGCTGGCCCAGGCCAAGGTCATCACCCCCGAGTTCCGGGACATGGCCATCCGCCAGCAGATCATCTTCAACACCAATGGCCGACGTCTGGAGAAGCCTTCCTTCATCGAGAACAAGGCGGCCAATGCCATGCGCGCCGAGCTGTCCGGGCGCATGGGCGTGTCGCGCCTGTACGACCTGGATCGCATGGACATCACCGTCAACGCCACCTTGCATGCCCCGACCCAGCGCGCCGTGTCCGATTTTCTGCGCCGCCTGTCCGACCCGGTGGTGGTGGAAGCGGCGGGGCTCTACGGCCACTATCTGCTGGCGCCGGAAAACGACCTCTCCAAGCCCATCTACAGCTTCACCCTGTACGAGAACAGCGAGGACGGCGCCCTGTTGCGCGTCCAGGCGGACAACCTGAACCAGCCCTTCGACATCAACAAGGGCGCCAAGCTGGACATGGGCTCCTCCGCCAAGCTGCGCACCCTCATCACCTATCTCCAGTTGGTGACCGAACTGCGTGCCCAGTACCTGGGCTATTCCCGCGCCGAACTCGCCAAGGTCAAGGTGGCGGACAAGGATCTGCTGCTGCAATGGGTGCTGCATTACCTGGCCAGCGCCGAGGACAAGAGTCTGCCCGCCATACTGGAGGCCGCCATGAACCGGCAGTATTCCGCCAGCCCGAAGGAGGCCTTCTTCACCGGCGGCGGCGTGCACTATTTCCACAACTTCCATGCCGACGACGACCACAAGGCCATGGACCTGTGGGAGGCCACCCAGAACTCGGTGAACCTGGTTTTTATCCGCCTGATGCGGGATATCGTGCGGCACTTCATGTACCAGGATCCCCATGGCGCGGCGCAGATCCTGGCCGACCCGGATGACCCGCGCCGGGACACCTACCTCAAGCAGTTCGCCGATAAGGAAGGCAAGGCCTACCTCGCCCGCTTCCACAAGAAGTTCAAGGGCTTGACCCCGGACGAGGTCATGGCCGCCCTGCTCAACCATCTCACCGCCAACCCCAAGCGCCTGGCCGCGGTGTACCGCTATCTGGAACCCAAGGCCGACATCGTCCCCTTTACGGCCTTCCTGAAGGCGCGCCTCAATAACCCCGCCAACCTGGATGAAAGCGATTTCCAGTACCTGTACGACACCTACGGTCCGGACAAATTCAACCTGTCCGACCGCGGCTACATTGCCCAGATCCATCCCCTGGAGCTCTGGCTGGCGGCTTACCGGCGCGCCCATCCCGAGGCCAAGTGGCACGATATCGTCAAGGCCAGCGCCCAGGAGCGGGTGGACGTATACAACTGGCTGATCAAGACCAGCCACAAGAACGCCCAGGACATCCGCATCACGTCCCTGCTGGAGATCGAGGCCTTCCAGGAGTTGCACAAGCGCTGGCGTCGGCTCGGTTATCCCTTCAACAGCCTGGTGCCCTCTTACGCCACGGCCATCGGTTCCTCCGCCGACCGGCCCTCCGCCCTGGCGGAACTCATGGGCGCCATCGTCAATGACGGGGAAAAGCTGCCGCCGGTGAACCTCACCCGGGTGGAGTTCGCCGCCGGCACGCCCTACCAGACCCTGCTCAAGCGCCTACGCCCGGTACCCCAAGAAGTCTTCCCGGCCCAGGTGGCCCTGGTGGTGAAGCGGGCCCTGGCCAATGTGGTGGAGCAGGGCACCGCCCGGCGCTTGCGCGGCAGCTTCCCCCTGGGCGACGGCTCCAGTCTGCCCATCGGCGGCAAGACCGGTACCGGCGATCATCGTCTGGATATCTTCGCCGCCAACGGCACGGTGCTTGAGTCCAAGGTCATGAACCGCACCGCCACCTTCGCCTTTTACCTGGGTAGCCGCTTCTTCGGCGTCATGACCGTGTTCGTACCGGGCGAGGCCGCGGCGAACTACCACTTCACCAGCGCCATTGCGGTGCAGATCGTCAAGGACATGGAGCCGGCCCTGCGGCCGCTGGTGTTGGGCGATGAGAAGCCCGAACCGAGCTGGGGCGAGAGCGTCGCGACCTTCGAGGCGGAAGGTATGGGCACCCTCGGCGCCCCGCCCATCGCCGCGCCCC
>JBGSHR010000027.1:0-4662 GCA_041752155.1 Thiobacillaceae bacterium
GACCCGGGTCGGCGTGGTGTCCTGCGGCTATGCCGACGGCTATCCGCGCGTGGCCCCCACCGGCACGCCGGTGGCGGTGGACGGCCAGATCACCCGGCTGATCGGGCGGGTCTCCATGGATATGCTGACGGTGGATCTGACGGATCTGCCCCGGGCGGGCCTGGGCAGCCGTGTCGAATTGTGGGGCGACCAGGTGCCGGTGAACGCGGTGGCGAGCCGCGCCGGTACCATCGCCTATGAATTGTTGTGTAACGTCAAACGTGCCCGTTTCGCGTATTCGGGCGCATCTAGTTAATCAGGTTAATCAGGAGCTGAGATGAAAGTGATTCAACCCCCCCATGCCCCGGCCGCCATCGGTCCCTATTCCCAAGCGATCCAGGTGGGCTCCATGCTGTTCACCTCCGGCCAGATTCCCCTGCGTGCCGATGGCAGCCTGGTGGAAGGCGGTATCGAGGCACAGACCCAGCAGGTGTTCGACAACCTGCGCGCGGTGATCGACGCGGCGGGCGGCTCCTTGTCCCAGGTGGTGAAGACCACGGTGTTCCTCAAGGATCTGCAGGATTTCGCCGCCATGAACGGCGTCTATGAAACGGCCTTCGGCGGCCATCGCCCCGCCCGTTCCGCCTTGCAGGTGGCCCGGCTGCCGCGCGACGTGCTGGTGGAAATCGAAGCCATCGTTTCGCTGGTCTGAGGTCGGGAGGCAGCATGGCGCAACCGAAACTGATCGATGTCGTGATCGACTTCGCCACCCACCCGGTCGCCGCCGAGGAGGCGGTGGTCGACCAGGCGCGCATGGTGTCGGGCGCGCCCTGCCACACCACCACCTGGAACCACTACAGCGATCCCACCGGGCAATTTTTCGCCGGTATCTGGGCCGCCGAGGTGGGCGCCATGACGGTGAGCTACACCGAGGAGGAGCTGTGCTACCTGCTGGAGGGACGGGTGCGCCTGATCGACAGCGCCGGCGCCGCGCGCGAGTTCGGTCCGGGCAGCGCCTTCGTCATCCCGGCCGGGTTCGAAGGCGTGTGGGAAACCCTGGAGCCGGTGAAAAAAATCTACACCATTTGGCAGCCTCAAGCCTGAGGTGCCCAGGCCTGAGCGCACCGGCATGGCTTGCGG
Organism: Thiobacillaceae bacterium; assembly: GCA_041752155.1. Classification (GTDB taxonomy): domain Bacteria; phylum Pseudomonadota; class Gammaproteobacteria; order Burkholderiales; family Thiobacillaceae; genus PFJX01. Next base: position 1,120 of record JBGSHR010000027.1, read on the forward strand.
GCGCCGGATATCGGTAACCGTGGCGGCCTAAACTGCCGTTTTGTCCCCCTCTGATCTCAGGCTCAAGCCCATGCTCCCGGAAGGCCGCACCGATTGGCGCACCATCACCGCCCTCAATGCCGTATCGATCTTGTCGCAAGTCGGCCAGTTCGGTATCGGCTTCGTGGTGTTGCCCCTGTGGGTGTCCCAGCATGGGCTCAATGCCACCCAGCTGGGGGTGTTTGCCTCCGCGGAATGGCTGGGCATGCTGATCGGTCTGGCCGTCGCGCCGCGCCTGAACACCTTGATCGGCAACCGCAGCGTCATCGCCGTCGGTTTGCTGGGCGCCATCCTGGCGTTCGGGCTCATGGCCAGTACCGCTTGGCCCCTGTGGGTCCCCGCCGGGGCCCTCATCGGCCTGGGCATGGGTTTGCGCTGGATCGGACTGGAACCCTGGCTTTACCGCATCGCGCCCAGCGACGCACGCGGCCGCCTGGTGGGCTTTCACGAGACGCTGATCGGCATCGCCCCCCATCCTGGCGCCGGTCTTGATCAAGTGGGTAGGCATCACCGGTTCCGCCCCGTTTGTGCTGGGTGCTGCCTTCACCGCTGCGGCATTGATCCCGCTGCTGCTCACGCGGCCCGCGCCCGCCGAGTCGAGCGAGCCCTCAGTCGGTTACAGCCAGGACCATGTCCGTGCCCATAAAGACATCCTTGCGCTAGGCATGGTCATCGCCGTCATCGCCGGTGTCACGGAGGCGGCCTTCTCCGGCCTGTTTCCCATATTTGGCGCCGGTCGCCATCTCACCGCCGAACAGATGGTGACCCTGCTGTCCGTGTTCGGCCTGGGCGGCTTGCTGCTGCAATATCTGGTGGGCTGGCTGGCCGACCATCGCGGCCTGGCCTTCGCCGCCCTGGTCAACGCGGCCTGCACGGTGCTCGTCGCCATCATTGCCGCCCTGCCCCTGGGCTTCGTCGGCCTCGCCCTGGCGGTCTTCGTCTTGGGGGGCACCATCACCGCCTACCTGACCCTGGCCATCATCGCCTCCACCCAGGCCGGCGACGGCGACCTGTCGGTCAATATCCGGCGCATCTCCATCACCTACACCGCCAGCTCCATCTTCGGCCCCCTGATCGCCGGCGCCGCCATGAAGAACCTGGCCAGCGAGGCGCTCATCTGGCTGGTGGGGGTGTTGGCCTTGGCCTTGTGTGCCTACTTGCTGACGAAGACCGGGTTTGCATCTACGCGTGGCGGCGTTGGCGGTTCAAGGAGCGCCCTGGGAGATCCCCGGGATGGCGCGTGAGGTGCGTGGCCCGTCCATGGGGCAAACCCAACCGGTGTGCTCAGGTCGAAAGCGCTTGTCTGGCGCCTATTCGGCTACTTGCTGTCTACGCCATTCCGTCGGCGGTGATCCGAAACGGCGCTTGAAGGCGCGGCTGAACGCGGCCTCGGATTCATACCCGGCTTGCTCGGCAATGCGCTTCAAGGGGTGATCCGAGGTCTTCAGCGTTTGCGCCGCCAGTTGCAGCCGCCAGTGGGTGAGGTATTGCATGGGCGGCTGGCCGAGGAAGTGCTTGAAGCGGCCCGCCAGGACGCTGCGCGAGGTGCCGATGCGGCGCGCCAGGGTGTCCACATCCCAGTGTTGTAGCGGCGCCCCATGCAGCAGCTTCAATGCGGCGCCGGCCACCGGATCGTTGAGCGCGGCAAACCAGCCGACCTCGTCCACGGACAGGTTCCGCATGTGCTTGCGCAGTATCTCCACGAACATCAATTCGGTCAGGCGCGGCAGCATGCAGCGTACCCCGGGGTTGGCGTGGCTCGCCTCGTGGGCGGTATGGCGGATGGTGCTGGCCAGCCATTCGTCCTTGGCTTCGCGGCTCGGGCTCACCTGGATGAGGGCGGGCAGGTGGCGCAGGAGGGGGTGGAACAGCAGTTCGTCGCATTGCAGGAAGCCGCAGATCAGGCTGGTCATCGCGCCTGCGCCGCCGTGGCCGATGACGAAGATGTCGTGCCAGGGCTGAGGCGGCAGCATGGGGCCCACCGGCAGGGTGGCGGCCGGCTCCCGCCCGCCCAGCGTGTGGGCGTCGCCATAGGGCAGCAACACGACATCGCCTTCATCCAGCCATACCGGCTCGGCGCCTGCCAGTTCAATCCGGCAGCCGCCCTGCGCGATGATGTGGAAGGGAATGATGTGCGCGGCGCGTATCCGCAGCAGCTGCGCCATCTGGCCGCCATCGGGCGTAAGCAGGGACCAGGGTTCGCGGAATTCGGTGCGGAACATCACGACCCCCGAGAGATGCATGCTGCCCAGCAGATCCGAGAGCAGGTCCGTGGCGCCGGGTGTTTCGGACAAGACTTGCGGCGTTTTGATCATGGTTTCCTCCCCTGACGCTCTCTAGCATGGTAGCAAGTGGATCGCATCGAGATGATCGGGTTATCCACTCACGCCAAGGGATTGATGAGGAGGTGGATCATGCTGATGTATCGAGAAATCAGTTGGTGGTATTGGGCCGTCACCACGGCCCTGCTGTTTTCCGGGTTGGCGGGCAACCCCGAGGGGTACCGGCTGGCGATTGCCCTTTCCGCATTCCAGATTGTGCATTTCCGCTTGCGTGACCACAGTTTCTCCGCCTTCCCGGTCCAGGTGCGGGTGGCCTATACGGCCATGCTGGCTGTGTTCCTCTGGGAGCCGCTGAACGTCCTGTACTGGATCCCGGCGATCGGCACCCTTGCCCAGGTGCTGTTCGGCTATTGCGCGTTGGCCCGCTGTCTGTCCCTGATGCCCTGGAACCGGCGGGAGCCCCTGTCTACGGAACTGCTGCTCAGGACCTTCTGGTCCAGGCCAGTGAAGGGCAGCGTGATGCAGGGCCTGCCTGCGCTGCGCTGAATCGATTGAGCTGAATCGAATGAACGGAGGAGGTGCGTGCCATGAGTGCTCAATTCAATGAAGTCGTCATCCATCTCGACGAGAACGTCGACGAAGCCATGTTGGATACCGTGGAGCAAGGTATCCGACAGGAGCTGGGGGTCATTTCCGTCGGCCATCGTCCCGGCCAACACCATCTGATGATGGTGATGTACGACACGGCGCTGGCGCGGGGGGGCAACTTACTGCGTCCCTTCCGGGAACACGGCCTGCATGCGCAGCTGATCGGGCTGTGACAAGCCGGGCGGGCGCGACACGCCTGTGCCCCATGTCCTCAGCTGGGCCTTGATCCATCCACCAAGAGCGCCGTCAGGCACGCCTCGAACACCGCCAGCAGCCTGCCCACATCCGCTTCCGTGGTGGCCGGGCAGACCAGCATCATGTTGTGGAAGGGCGTCAGCAGCACGCCGCGATTCAGCAGGTAGAGATGGATTGCGCCTTCCAGGGCATCGTCCTGGGCGGCCCGGGCCTCCCGGGCGTTGTCCGGCGGGCTGGCGCAGAACTGGAGTTCCAGGCGCGCGCCGAGGCGGGTGATGCACCAGGGCAGGCGGTGGCGTTGCAGCGCGTTGCTTAGGCCGGTTTCCAGCGTGGCGGCGAGGGCCAGCATGTGGGTGTAGGCCTGCGGCGTGGCGACCTC
>JBGSHR010000028.1:0-11420 GCA_041752155.1 Thiobacillaceae bacterium
CCCGCAGCGCCACGCCAGCCAGATGACCCGGCGCCGCCAGGACGATGCGACGTCCGGGATTGGTCCGGCGTACCGATTCCAGCCAGTCGGCCAAATCCGCATCCGGCACCCGGGCGGCGCTGCTGGGCAACTGGGGCAGGAAATAAGGCGCGTAGAAATCCGTTACCCAGGTCTCCACCCCTTGGGCCGCCAGGTAGGCGGCAGCCTTGTGTTCTTCCTCGACGTGCCCGTGCTGGCCGGTAAACCACAGCACCAACCACTCCCCGCTAGCGGGATAGCGCTCACTGACGATCTCGCTGCCGGAAGCCGTCGCGATAAGGCTGACAGTTCCCTCCGCCCGCGCCGAGCAAGCGAGTAGCCCCACCAGCATGCCCGGCAGTAAACCCATCCGTAGCCAGCGCGAAGACCGCGCGCTCCATTTTCCTGTCACCACGACACCTGCGCCTCAGCCAGAAGGGGGATGAATTTAACTTAGAAACCGCCGCTGCACGCTCCTGCGTGTGTACTAGTGCAAGGCCGAAAATTGACGCTCAGGTTTCTCCGGGCAAGCCCTCTGTCGGCATCTCTCCCTAACGGGTATGCCCGCTGCGCCGAGCATGTGCGAATATCCACCATGCTTTCGAACTCCCCGGGCACATCCCGGATCCACGCTATCGCGTCATGGCCACCCTGATACCGAGCTATTCCTCCTGCCTCTCCCGCATGACCACGGGGGAAAAACGTTTCGCCCAGCGCCTGGAAACCATGCTGGAAGACGACTACCTCTGCTGGTATGACGTACCGGTGGAACCCGGCGCGGTCCATCCCGACTTCATCATCCTGCACCCCAAGTGGGGGCTGATCATCCTGGAGGTGGTGGACTGGAAGCTGGAAAAACTTCGCGCCATGACCCTCAGCGATGCCCCTCTATTCACCGATGCCGGAGCGAAACAGGCAACCGACCCGCTGGAACAGGCGCGCCAATATGCCCAGGCCGTGGTGACGGAGCTGGAGCGGGACCCCCTGCTCACCTTCTCCAGCGGTCGCATGAAGGGCAAGCCCCTGTTTCCCTGGACCTACGGCGTGGTGCTGACCGGCATCACCCGTAGCGCTTTCACCGACAGCGGCTTGGGCGAGGCGCTGGATCGCCAGCGCGTGCTCTGTCAGGACGAGATAAGCGAATCCATCGAGGCTGCGGCATTCCAGCAACGCCTGAGAGAGATGTTCCACCTCGGCGGCTATGGCCATCTTTCCCACCCCCAGATCGACCGCATCCGCTGGCGCCTATTCCCGGAGATCCGCCTGCCGGCGCGACAGTGGGATGCCTTCGACGATGCGGAGAGCCAGGACGGGGTTACTCCAGAGCCATTGCGGCTGCTCGACGTGCAACAGGAACGGCTCGTCCGCAGTTTGAGAGAGGGCCATCACGTCATCCACGGCGTCGCCGGTTCCGGCAAGACTCTGATCCTGGCCCACCGGGCCGAACAACTGGCCCGTACCTGCGCCAAGCCGGTCCTGGTGCTTTGCCACAACAAGGCCCTGGCCAGGCAACTGGATCACTGGATGCATGTCAAAGGGGTGGCCAACAAGGTTCAGATCGGCACCTTCCATGCCTGGTGCCACCGCCAGCTCACCACCTACCACGTGGGGCTGCCAGCCGGCGATGCCAGCCTCCCTGGTTACGGGGACACCCTGGTACAGCGGGTGATCCAGGGCTTGGAACGACATCTGATTCCTGCCGGCCAATACGAAGCGATCCTCATCGACGAGGGCCATGAATTCCACCCGGAATGGCTGCAACTGGTGGTGCGGATGGCGGACCCTCTCACCCACTCCCTGCTAGTGCTATACGACGATGCCCAGTCCACCCATGACACGGGGCATCAACGCGACCTCAGCTTCAAGCGGTTGGGCATCCAGACTCGGGGCCGCACCACCCGCCTCCAGGTCAATTACCGCAACACCGTTGAGATCCTGGATTTCGCTGCCGGTTTTGCCCGGCCAGTGCTGGCCGAACGCGATGCCGATGAGGACAGCGTGCCCAATCTGGCTCCGGTTTCCGCTGGTCGACACGGTGACCGCCCCAGCTTGGTCCGGCTCCCCAGTCTGCGCGATGAAGCCAACTACCTGGTGGAACAGCTCAAGGCCGCCCACCGTGGCGGCACCCCGTGGCATGACATGGCCGTGCTGTACCGACATTGGGAACCTGTGGGCAAAACCATCAACAGCATGTTCCGCTTGGCCGGCATTCCCCTCACCGGCAAGGACAACCTCCGCTTCAGCGGCAAACAGGACAAGGTCAAACTACTGCCGTTCCACAGCGGCAAAGGGCTGGAGTTCCCTCTGGTGGCCATCCCGGGCCTGGATCAGGAGAACGACGAGGCAAACGCGGAAGACGAGGCACGTCTGCTCTATATGGCGATGACCCGAGCCACGGAACAACTATTGGTTACCGGGACATCTCACCAATAAACCACTCCATGGAAATGGCTATCCACTTCGCCCACAACTTGCCATACCACTTCAACTAACACCACCAACTTGCTGGTATCAAAAGCAAAGGCTACTCAGCCAACGAGGCCTTGGCGAACTCATCTCATCCACAGCCCGCAACTCTCCTTTAACTCCTTGATATTTAGGCCTATAGTTCCATCGAGAGATCAAATGTGTAGGTGTGTGTGAATTATTCCCAACCTTCGCTGATCGCTTGTTGTACAGGCAACCCGCCTCATCGAGGAGTCGTTCATGGAAGTGCAATCACTAAATCTAAACGCTCAATCCGGAGCTGTTGCGGCCTTCGCCAACCAGCAGCAGGCTGCCCGCCCCCCTGAGCGTAACGAAGTGGCACGACAACGCGAACAGGAAGATACCGAAAGCCGAGTAGGCGATCGCGTGACCTTGAGTTCAGCCGCGCGCCAACCGACCAATCAGCAGAATCCCTCTCTTCCTCTTCAGCGCACGGAACAAACGGACCGTAACGCACAGATCAGCCCGCCCAACTCGACCGAGCGCGCCCCCCGCCTAGTGGAAAACAATAACCCTCAGCAGGACCAAGCTGGCAACCGCCCGCCGCCGCAACCTCAATCCGTAGCACGGGCGCTGGAAGCCTATACCCAGACATCTCTGGTGTGATCTGAGTAACAAGCGCGCAGAAAATCATGGAAATGGGCGGCATCCCCTCCTTCTCCGCTTACACGCCCCCCCAGGCGTCGGATGTACGCGCCCCCAGAGCAACCGCGCAAGAAAGCAGAAACGAGGGCGCTGTACAGGCGGCCCTTACTCGCGACCTCCGCAGCGACAAACGGGATCCCGTGGATCGCGCCAAGCCAGTGGAGGTCCAGCGCGTTCAGAGCATCCAGACTGCGACCCTGGACAGCATCCAGATTGGGATCGAGGATGGTAAGCGCGTCATGAAAGTCCGCGACACGAAGGAATATCAGATCTATCAGGTTCCCGCCAAGGGTGAGCTCATGCTCATCCAGGCCGATGAACGTGCCACAGCACGACAGGTACAGACCAGCGCCTGAGCCCCTCGCCCACAATCTGCCCAGTCAGGACAGGAACAACTTGTAGGCGGGATTGCGACATTCATTCCAATAGCGATAGCCCAAACCATCGAGAAAGGCCTGGAAGGCCTTTTTGTCGCTCGGGGGCACCTGAATACCCACCAGCACCCGACCGTAATCCGCGCCGTGATTACGATAGTGGAACAGGCTGATATTCCAGGCATGGCTCATGCTGTTCAGGAACTTCATGAGAGCGCCGGGCCGCTCCGGAAACTCGAAGCGGTACAGCAATTCATGCTCCGCCTTGGGCGCACGCCCGCCCACTAGATGGCGGATATGCAACTTGGCCATCTCGTTGTCCGACAGATCCAGCACCGGTAGCGCCTGCTTGCCCAAGGCAGCGATCAACTTGTCCACTTCAACCCGATTGGACACCTGAATGCCCACGAAGATATGGGCCACCTTGGGATCGTCGAAACGATAGTTGAATTCCGTGATACCCCGTGCGCCCAGCAGAGAACAGAAGGCCTTGAAGCTACCGGGTTTCTCCGGGATGGAGACAGCCAGCACCGCTTCCCGCTTCTCTCCCAGTTCGGCCCGCTCAGCCACGAAACGCAGACGGTCGAAATTCATGTTGGCGCCGCTGGCGATGGCCACCAGATTCTTGCCCTTGGCCTTTTCCCGCGCCGCCCACGCCTTGGCACCGGCCACACCCAGGGCGCCGGCTGGCTCCAGAATGGAGCGGGTGTCCTCGAACACATCCTTGATGGCGGCGCAGATGGCGTCGTTACTGACTCGGATCACCTCGTCCACATAGAGCTGGCACAGGCGGAAGGTTTCCTCTCCCACCTGTTTCACCGCCACGCCGTCGGCGAAGAGGCCCACCTGGGGCAGGACGATGCGTTCCTTCTTGCACAGAGAACGGGCCATGGCATCAGCTTCTTCCGGCTCCACGCCGATTACCTTGATCTCGGGTCGCAGCCGCTTAAGATAAGCCGCGATGCCGGCAATCAGGCCACCGCCGCCCACCGGCACGAATACGGCATCGATGGGGGTGCGGGATTGGCGCAGCAATTCCATGCCGATGGTGCCCTGACCGGCGATGACGTCGGGATCGTCATAGGGATGGATGAAAGTCTTCTTGCCGGCCTTGGTGATTTCCATACCGCGCTGGTAGGCGTCGTCATAGGAATCCCCGTGCAGCACTACCTCAGCGCCGCGCTTGGCCACCGCGTCCACCTTGATGGCGGGTGTGGTGGCAGGCATGACGATGGTGGCCTCGCAACCCAGCACCTGGGCGGACATGGCAACGCCTTGGGCATGATTGCCGGCGGAAGCGGCAACGACGCCACGCTTCAACTGGGCCTTGGTGAGCCCGGACATCTTGTTGTAGGCCCCGCGCAGCTTGAAGGAGAACACCGGCTGCATGTCCTCGCGCTTGAGCAGCAAAGTATTGTTGAGCCGGCGGCTGAGATTGGGGGCAACCTCCAGGGGGGACTCGATAGCCACGTCATAGACGCGGGCGAGCAGGATGCGCTCCAGATAGTCAGTCATGCTTCGTGTTTGATAGGGGCGGTAAAGGCCGTTATTCTCGGGGTTTATCCGCAAACAACAAAGCAAATCGCACCATGATGACTCAAGACGAAATGAAACGGGCCACCGCCCGGGCCGCCATCGAGTATGTCCCCGCCGGCATCATCGGCGTCGGCACCGGCTCCACCGCCAATTTCTTCATCGACGAACTGGCCCACATCAAGGGCCGGATCGACGCCGCCGTGGCCTCCAGCGTCGCCACCGCCGAGCGCCTCAAGAAACACGGCATCCCGGTCATCGACCTGAACGAGGCCGGCGAGATGGAGGTGTACGTGGACGGCGCCGACGAGATCACCCAACACATGGCCATGATCAAGGGCGGCGGCGGCGCGCTGACGCGGGAAAAGATCGTCGCCGCCTGTGCAAAGAAGTTCGTTTGCATTGTCGACCAAAGCAAACTGGTGGACGTACTGGGCCAGTTTCCCCTGCCGGTGGAGGTCATCCCCATGGCGCGTTCCTACGTGGCGCGCCAATTGGTGAAGATGGGGGGTAATCCGGTGCTACGCAGCGGCTTCACCACCGACAACGGCAATGTCATCCTGGATGTGCACGGCATGAGCATCCTGGATCCGGTGGCCATGGAGAGCGAGATCAACCAACTGGTGGGCGTGGTGACGGTGGGATTGTTCGCCCGGCGCGGGGCCGATGTTTGCCTGATGGGGACGCCCGAAGGCGTGAAGACGCTGACGCGCTAAATCTCTGGCAAGGGGAACCCTCTCAAGCCACCGCGCCGTCCTCGTCCTCGGCGCGGTCGTTGCCGGTGGCCGGCACCCGGTAATTCTCGTTGGCCCATTCCCCCAGGTCGATCAGCTTGCAGCGTTCGCTGCAAAACGGGCGCCAGGCATTCTCCGGGCGCCATTCCACGTCCTTGCCGCAGGTGGGACAGACCACCACCTTGTATTTCTCCGCCATGACGGACTCCAAAAGAAAAAGGGCGGTTTACACCGCCCTTGATGGGTCTATTCGTGTTCAGGCGGAGAAGGAGGAACCGCAACCACAAGTGGAGGTGGCGTTCGGATTCTTGATCACGAACTGCGCCCCTTCCAGGCCTTCCGTGTAGTCGACTTCGGCGCCCATCATGTATTGCATGCTCATGGGGTCGATCAACAGGGTCACGCCGTTCTTCTGCATGACCATATCGTCTTCATTGGTCACCTCGTCGAAGGTGAAGCCGTACTGGAAGCCGGAGCAACCGCCACCCGTAACGAACACGCGCAGTTTCAGGTCGGGGTTGCCCTCTTCCTCGATCAGGGACTTCACTTTGTTGGCGGCGTTGTCGGTGAAGTTGAAGGGGGACATTTCGGTAGCGGCGTTCATGTGTGAATCCTTTCAAAACAAGTCTGTATGCGAGGCATTATTGGGGCACTGGGGGCTCCCGTCAACCATGGAGCAGGTGGGGATTAGTTTCAAAAAATCAAGGCGATACCGGTATCTGCGTTAAACCCAGGTTCTCCGCGAAGCCGAACAGGATGTTCATGTTCTGAACGGCTTGCCCCGAGGCCCCCTTGACCAGGTTATCGATCACCGACAGCACCACCACGGTGTCTCCGCCCTGGGGCCGATGCACGGCGATACGACACAGGTTGGAGGCCCGCACGGAACGGGTTTCCGGGTGGGATTTTGCGGGCAGCACATCGACGAAGTATTCATCGGCATAGCGTGCTTCAAATAAGGCCTGCAAATCCACGTCCTGGCTCAGCTTGGCATACAGGGTGGCGTGGATGCCGCGCACCAGGGGGGTGAGATGGGGCACGAAGGTCAGGCCCACGTCGTGGCCGGTCATGCGTCCCAGGCCCTGGCGGATCTCCGGCCAGTGGCGATGGCCCTGGACCGCATAGGCCTTGAAGCTATCCGTGGCCTCTGCGAACAGGGTGGCGACTTCCGCCTTGCGCCCGGCGCCGGAGACCCCGGACTTGCAGTCCGCCACCAGCCAGGAGGTATCCACCACACCCGCTTCGACCAGGGGCAGAAAACCCAACTGCACGGCGGTGGGATAACAGCCGGGATTGGCGATCAGGCGCGCGCCCTTGATCTTGTCCCGGTTGATCTCCGGCAGACCATATACGGCCTCGGCCACCAGGTCGGCGCACGCATGCTCCATGCCGTACCACTTGGACCACTCGGCGATGTCCTGGATGCGAAAGTCGGCCGCCAGGTCTATGACCTTGACGCCGGCGTCCAGCAGTTCCCGGGTCTGCTGCATGGCCACGCCGTTGGGGGTGGCGAAGAACACCACGTCGCAGGACTTGAGGGGCGCCTCCTCCGGCGTGGCGAAGGCCAGGGCCACCCGCCCGCGCAGGGAGGGGAACATGTCCGCCACGGGCATGCCCGCCTCTTTGCGGGAGGTGATGGCGGCCAATTCCACTTCCGGGTGCTGGGCCAATAGCCGCAGAAGTTCCACGCCGGTGTAGCCGGTGCCGCCGACGATGCCTGCCTTGATCATGAATACTCTCCTCGAAAAACAAAAAGCCGCCATGACGGCGGCTTTTTGTACATTCCAAACCCAAATTAACGCTTGGAGAACTGCTTGCGCCGCCGCGCCTTGCGCAGACCGACCTTCTTACGCTCGACCTCGCGGGCATCACGCGTCACGAAACCAGCCTTTTTCAACATACCCTTCAGGTCCGCATCGTACTCGATCAGGGCGCGGGTGATGCCGTGGCGGATGGCGCCGGCTTGACCGGTTTCACCACCACCGGCCACGTTCACCATGATGTCGAAGCCATTGACACGCTCGGTGAGCATGAGGGGCTGACGTACCACCATGCGGCCGGTTTCCCGGGCGAAATACTCGTCCACGGGCTTGCCGTTGACGATGATATTGCCGGAGCCGGCCTTGATGAACACACGAGCCACGGAGCTCTTGCGGCGGCCGGTACCGTAGTAGTAATTACCGATCATGTTTGCTTACCTCAGATTTCCAGCGCTTGGGGCTGCTGGGCGGTATGGGGGTGTGCGGCGCCAGCATAGACCTTGAGCTTCTTGATCATGGCGTAGCCCAGGGGGCCCTTCGGGAGCATGCCCTTGACGGCTTTTTCCAGGGCGCGGCCAGGGAAGCGATCCTGCATCTTGGCGAAGTTGGTTTCGCGAATACCGCCCGGATAGGTGGTGTGGCGATAGTACTTCTTGTCTTCGGCCTTGTTACCGGTCACGCGGATCTTATCGACGTTGACCACGACGATGTAATCGCCGGTGTCCACGTGGGGCGTAAAGATAGCCTTGTGCTTGCCGCGCAGACGACGCGCGATCTCGGAGGCCAGACGGCCTAGCACCTTGTCGGTGCCATCCACCAGATACCAGCCGTGCTGGACCTCATGGGGCTTGGCGGAGAAGGTTTTCATGTTGTGTTCCAGAGAAATAGGGACTACAGAAAGCCGTGGATTTTATGAGCTCCTTGCGGATTGTGTCAATCAGACTTTGAAGCCAACCATTTCGCCTAGATAATCTAGCCATGTCTCTATCCTGGCTAGTCACGAATTTCATCGCGGCATTCCTGCTCCCCCCCCTCAATCTGCTCATGCTTGGGGCCTTGGGGCTATTGCTGCTGCAGCGCAAGCGCGCGCTGGGCAAGACGCTGATCGCTCTGAGCCTGGCGGGCTTCTGGCTGTTGTCCACCCCCTATCTTGCCGGCCTCTTATTGGACAGCCTCAAGCCCGCCGCCCTACCCTTGACCGGCAAAGAGGCGGATGCCATCGTTGTACTGGGGGGCGGACGCAATAAAAACTCTTTGGAGTTCGGCGGCGATACCCTCAGCCATTTTACTTTGGAGCGTGTGCGCTATGGCGCCAGGCTTGCCCGCGCCTTACATAAACCGGTGCTGGTGACCGGCGGCGCACCGGATGGAGGCACACCCGAAGCTGCGCTGATGCGGGATGCCCTGCTGCAGGAATTTGGCGTGCCTACGCGCTGGGTCGAAGATGCCTCCAACAACACCCGCGAAAACGCGCTCTACTCGGCGCAATTGCTGAAAAAGGCCCAGATTCGGCGCATCTATCTGGTCACCCATGCCTGGCACCTGACACGCGCCGTCCCGGAATTCGCCGCCCAAGGTCTGGTGGTGGTGCCGGCGGGAACCGGCTACAACCTGCCGAACAACCCCACGCCGCTGGATTTCCTGCCCAATGCCAAAGCCCTGATGAACAGCTCATTCGCCATGCACGAATGGATCGGCCTGCTGTGGTACAGAATCCGCCATTGAGAAACCAAGGAGTAGCGCTATGAAGTGCCGTGTGAAATGGATCGAGGGCATCGCCTTCATGGGGGAATCCGGGAGCGGCCACGCCCTGGTCATGGACGGCTCACCCGACGTGGGTGGACGCAACCTGGGGCCGCGCCCGATGGAAATGCTGCTGCTGGGCGCCGGCGGTTGCACTTCCGTCGACGTGATCATGATCCTGCAGAAAAGTCGCCAGGACGTTACCGACTGCGAGGTGGAAATCAGCGCCGAGCGGGCCACGGATCATCCCAAGGTGTTCACCAAGATCCACATGCACTTCATTGTCAGCGGCCGGGGCTTGAAGGCGGAAACCGTGGAGCGGGCCATCAAGCTCTCCGCCGAGAAGTACTGCTCCGCCAGCATCATGCTAGGCCAGAGCGCCGAGATGACCCACGACTTCGCCATCGTCGAGGTCTAAGCCCCTCTACTATTCGCCGCGCAGCACCGCCTCCAATTGGCGGGGTTTGGCGACGGCGTAACCCTGGGCGTAATCGATGCCGATCTCGCTCAGTGCGCTCACCAGCTCTGGCGTTTCCGCGAATTCCGCCACCGTCTCTTTACCCATGGTGTGGGCGACACGTTGGATGGCTTCGACAAAGGCGCGGTCCGTGGCATCCGTCAGCAGATCCCGCACGAAGGCGCCGTCGATCTTCAGCGTATGCACCGGCAGAGCCTTGAGATAGGCGAAGGAAGACATGCCGCTGCCAAAGTCGTCCAGGGCGAAGCGGCAACCCAGGGCTCCCAACTCACGCATGAAGTGCACGCCCCGGGACAAATGCGTCACGGCGGCGGTTTCCGTGATCTCGAAGGTGATGCGCGCCGGCGCCACCCCGGACTGAAGCACCAGCTCGCGTATCCGCGCACTCATGCCCTCGTCGCTGAAACACAGGCCCGAAAGATTGATCGCCAGGCGCACATCCCCGGCAGCTGGCCCGGCCTGGGCCAGTTGCAGCAATGCCTGTTTGGCGATCCACAGATCGATCTCCGGCATCATGCCGTAGCGCTCCGCAGTGGCGATGAACAAGCCGGGCGGCACCAATTGGCCATACACATCCACCATGCGCACCAGCACCTCGAAGTAGCGCCCGGGCTTGCCCTTGAGGGAACGGATTTCCTGGGCGTAAAGCTCGAAGCGGCCCACCTCCAGAGCGGTGCGGATATCTGCGGCCATGTGCATCTCGGCGTGCATGGACGCGCTGTCCTGGTCGGCCTTGGAATAGACATGGACCCGATTCCGCCCCGTGTCCTTCGCCGCGTAGCAGGCCACATCCGCGGCGGATAGGGCGTCGGCGAGACTGACTGTGTCCGCGTCCACCATGACCAGGCCGATGGACACGCCCACGTCCAGGGTCTTGTTGCCCCACACGAAGCGGAACTCGCTGATGGTCCGGCGCAGCTTCTCGGCGATATCCAGGGCCTTGTCCCGGGGACAGTTTTCCAGCAGCGCGGCGAATTCGTCGCCGCCGAGACGGCCCAGGGTGTCGTTGCGGCGCATCTGCTCGGACAGCAGGAAGGCGAGCTGTTTCAACAACTCGTCGCCGCCCAGGTGGCCGCACACGTCGTTGATCACCTTGAAGTTGTCCAGGTCGAGATAAAGCAGCGCATGCTGCTGGCCGAAAACCTGGGCATCCTCGACCAGGAGCGTCAGGCGGCGCTCGAATTCGCGCCGCGAGATCAGGCCGGTCAAGGCGTCATGGGCGATCTGCCAGGACATCTGGCGCGCCAGTTCCCGGGATTCGCTGACATCGCGGAACACCATGACCACGCCGATGAGCCGCCCTTCCCGGTCGCGGATGGGGGCGGCCGAGTCCTGCACGGCCACCTCATGGCCATCCCGGCTGATCAGCAGGGTATTGCTGGCCAGGCCCACCACCTGCCCCTCGGCCAGGCAGCGCACCACCGGACTGGGCACGGATTCCCGGGTTTCCTCGTCGAGCAGGCCCGCCACGGTGTCCACCGGCACGTTCATGGCCTCCTCCAGGCGCCAGCCGGTGAGCCGCTCGGCCACCCCGTTCATGAAGGTGACGAAGCCGTCCGCATCGGTGGTGAGCACGGCATCGCCGATGGAGGCCAGGGTTACCTGGGCACGCTCCTTTTCCGCGAACAACTGGGCCTCCAGGGCCTTG
>JBGSHR010000029.1:0-7634 GCA_041752155.1 Thiobacillaceae bacterium
AGGAGGTATTTGCCGCGCCGCGCCAGGCCATGGATACGCTGGCCGCGCACCACCTCGTCCAGGTTGTCGGCCACTGGCCAACGCAGGCGCGGCTCGCGCACTCGGGCGCCGATCAGGCGGCGGGATTCCAGGTGGGGGGCGAGACCGCGCCGTACGGTCTCGACTTCGGGGAGTTCGGGCATGAGGATGGACGCGTCCAGGCTGAATGTTATGGTTAGGGCTTCCAAGGCTATTCCCTGCAACTTCCCAGGGGGGTAGCGGTCTAGCATAATGCCCGGAAATCACCTGGATTTTTGCCATGAACGTCAAGTTTGTCAGTCTCGTCTTGTTGGGGGTCTCGCTCGGGGCCTGTGCCCATCCGCCGGTCTCTCAGCCGGTCTCGCTGGTGAGCACGGATTCGGTGGTCGCTTTGCCGCCGCCACGCGAGGGACTGACCGCGCAGATCATGTATCAGTTTCTGCTGGGCGAGATCGCCGGCCAGCGCGGCGAGCTGAAGCTTTCCGCCGAGGCCTATAGCGATTTGGCCGTGCGCACCCGGGATGCGCGCGTGGCGCGCCGGGCGACGGAGATTTCCCTGTACGCGCGCCAGCCCCAGCGGGCATTGCAGAATGCCCGTCTGTGGCAGGAACTGGAGCCGACCTCGCCCAAGGCCCTGCAGACCTTGTCGTCGCTGTTGATCGGCGCGGGACGCCTGACGGAAGCCAAGGGTTATCTGGCGGCCTGGATCAAGAGTGGCCAAGGCAGCGAAATCTTCATGCAATTGCATGGCTTGCTGGCGCGTCAGAAGGACAGGCAGGCCGTCGCCGACCTGGTGTCGGACCTGGCCGCGGCTTATCCGGCCCAGCCCGAGGCCAGGTTTGCCGTGGCCCAGGCGGCCTGGCAGGCGGGGCAGGGGCAACAGGCAGTGGCGGCCTTGGATGATGCCTTGCGCCTGAAACCGGATTGGGACTCCGCCGCCTTGTTGAAAGCCGAAGTCCTGCATCAAAAGGAAAGCGAACAGGCCGCGCTGGCGTATCTGGCGGAATTCCTGGGGGCGCACCCCGATGCGCGCGAGGTCCGCCTGGTTTATGCCAAGCAGCTGGCGCGCGCCGGCCGTTATGCGGAGTCGCGCGCGGCCTTTGAATATCTGGCCAAGGAGGTGCCGAGTAATCCGGATACCTATTTCGCCCTGGGCTTGTTGGCCTTGCAGAGCAACGATCTGGACAATGCCCAGTCCAGTTTCACCAAGGCCCTGGATCTGGGATATGCGGATCAGGGCAGCGCGCGCTATTACCTGGGTCAGCTCACCGAGGCGAAGAATCGCCTGGAAGAGGCCCTGACCTGGTATCAATCCGTCGATGGCGGCCAGCATGAGTTGGCGGCATCGCTGCGCGCCGCCGTGGTCATGGGCAAGCTTGGCCGAGTGGACGAGGCGCGGGCCGCCTTGGGCAAGATCAAACCGGACAACGAAGGTGAACGGATTCAAGTGGTCCAGACCGAGGCGCAAATTCTGCGCGAGGCGAAGAATTTCACCGCCGTGTTCGACGTGCTGAGCAAGGCCCTGGAAGCCTCGCCGGACAGTCTGGAGTTGCGCTACGACCGGGCCATGGTGGGGGAAAAACTCAACCGCCTCGATATCCTGGAACAGGATCTGCGCCACATCATCAAGCTCAAGCCGGACTACGCCCATGCCTACAACGCCCTGGGCTATACCCTGGCGGACCGGACCGAGCGCATCAAGGAGGCCATCGCCCTGCTGGATCAGGCCCTCAAGCTCTCGCCGGACGATCCGTTCATCCAGGACAGCATGGGGTGGGCGCTGTTCAAAGCCAAGCGCTTGGCCGAGTCGGTGGATTATCTGCGCCGTGCTTTCAGCGCCAAGCCCGATCCGGAAATCGCCGCCCATCTAGGTGAAGCCCTTTGGGCCAAAGGAGAGCGGGATGAGGCGCGGCGGATCTGGCAGGGTTCCCTGCAAAGCCATCCGGACAATGAAACCCTGCGTGAAGTCGTCACGCGTCTGACGCCTTGATCCTCGCCTTGCGGCGCGGCATTCTCGCCGCGCTCTTGCTGGCCCTGGCCGGGTGCGCCCAGTGGCCGGGGTTTCCGCCCGATCTCCCCCCTGCCAGGCTCGCTCTGCTTCCTGCCCCGGAAAGTTTTCGTCTGGAAGGGCGAGTCTCGGTCAAAACCGAGGCGGATTCCTTCTCCGGCGGCATGGTCTGGCGCCATGGGCGCAAGAGCGAGGAATTGCTGTTGCGCACCCCCCTGGGCCAGGGGGTGGCGGAGTTGCGCGGCGGCCCCCAGGGCATGGAACTGAAGGACTCGGAAGGGCACGTCCACCGGGCCGCCAGCGCCGATGAACTGGTGCGACAGGCCCTGGGCATGGAGCTGCCTTTGCGCGGCTTGGTGTGGTGGATCGTGGGTCACCCCCGGCCTGGGGCGCCCTATCAGGCCAAGGCCGATGAGTCGGGGCGCCTGGCGTCCCTGGATCAGGATGGTTGGCACATCGAGTTCAGCCGCTATCGCCCAGAAGGGGGTTATCTGGTACCCGGTAAGCTGGTGGCGGGGCGCGACGACAAGCTCGAAATCCGTTTGGTGGTGGATAACTGGGAGCTGCCATGAGGGCGGCGGGGGGGCTTTTTCCGGCGCCCGCCAAGCTCAATCTGTTCTTGCACGTGGTGGGGCGCCGCGCCGACGGTTTTCACTTGCTGCAGACCGTGTTCCGCTTTCTGTCCGTGGGCGACCAATTGGAGATTGCATCGCGCCAGGACGGCGAGCTCCGTTTGCTGGCGCCCTTGCCCGGGGTTGCCCAGGACAAGGATTTGTGCTGGCGTGGGGCCCGCTTGCTGCAAGCCCACACCGGTTGTCGCTTGGGGGCGGATATCCGTCTGGAGAAGCGCCTGCCCATGGGGGGCGGCCTGGGGGGCGGCAGTTCCGACGCGGCCAGTGTGCTGCTGGCCTTGAACCGGCTTTGGGGCCTGGATCTGCCGCGCACTGAGCTTCAGGCCCTGGGATTGCAACTGGGGGCGGATGTGCCGGTGTTCGTGTTCGGCCGCGCAGCCTTCGCCGAGGGGGTGGGGGAGGTGCTTACGCCCTGGACGCCGGCTCCGGCCAGTTATGTGGTGCTGGTGCCGCCCGTGCACGTCGCCACCCCGGCGATCTTTACCCATCCGGGATTGACACGAAATACGCCCTCCGTCAGAATCTCGCGCCTCTCAGACGGCTTTGGTCACAACGACCTCGAGTCTGTTGCCTGCACGCTCCACCCGGAAGTGGCCGAATATCTCGGCTGGTTGAAGGATCATGGCGATGCGCGCATGACCGGGTCGGGGGGCTGCGTTTTCGCGAGCTACCCGACGCGGGCGGAAGCCGAAGCGGTTTTTGCCCTGCGACCCGGTCGGATGGACGGTTTTGTCGCCGACGGCCTGGATCAGCATCCCTTGTTCGGATTTGCTGGTTGAGGCGGTGGGTTGACGTTGGGGAGTCGCCAAGTGGTAAGGCACCGGATTTTGATTCCGGCATTCGTAGGTTCGATCCCTACCTCCCCAGCCAAATAGAAGTTCTCTCCGGAAATGGAGGGGGCCAACAAGCGTGTGGCGCAGGCCGCACGCTTTTTTGTTTTGTTTTGACTCTCAGTGTGTGGGGGCTCGCAAGTGGCATATGACAGCTTGATGGTGTTCACCGGCAATGCCCATCCCAAGCTTGCCGAGGATGTGGCCCGTCATCTCAACATTCGCATGGGGCGGGCCACCGTGGGCCGTTTCTCCGATGGCGAGGTGACCGTGGAGATCCTGGAAAACGTGCGCGGCAAGGACGTGTTCGTGCTCCAGTCGACCTGCCAGCCCACCAACGACAGCCTGATGGAAATCATGCTCATGGTGGACGCCCTGCGCCGCGCCTCGGCCGGACGCATCACCGCCGCCATTCCCTATTTCGGCTATGCGCGCCAGGATCGGCGCGTGCGTTCCGCCCGGGTGCCGATCACGGCGCGGGTGGTGGCCGACATGCTCACCGTGGTGGGGGTGAACCGCCTGCTTACCATGGACTTGCACTCGGACCAGATCCAGGGCTTCTTCGATATGCCGGTGGACAACATCTATTCCACCCCCATCCTGATGGGCGATATCTGGAAGCAGAACTACGACAATCTGATGGTGGTCTCCCCCGACGTGGGCGGCGTGGTGCGCGCCCGCGCCGTGGCCAAACGCATGGAGTGCGATCTGGCCATCATCGACAAGCGCCGTCCCAAGCCCAATGTGGCCAAGGTGATGCACATCATCGGCGACGTGAAGGACCGCACCTGCCTGATCATGGACGACATGGTGGATACCGCCAACACCCTGTGCGAGGCCGCCAATGCCCTCAAGGCCAATGGCGCCAAGCGGGTGCTGGCCTATTGCACCCATGCCGTCCTGTCCGGCAGCGCGGTGGAGCGCATCCACAATTCCGCCTTGGATGAGCTGGTGGTGACCGACACCATCCCCCTGCGGGACGAGGCGAAGAACTCGCCACGCATCCGCCAGTTGTCGGTGGCGGAGCTGATGGCGGAAACCATCCGCCGCATCAGTGACGAAGATTCTGTGAGCTCGCTGTTCATCGAATAACGAGTTCGCGCACTTAGGCTGCCTGGTCGCGGGTGGCCTTTTTTTCATCCTTAGGAGTTTTAGTCATGCAAACCGAAATCAACGCCAAGAAGCGTGAACTACAGGGCACCGGAGCGAGCCGCCGCCTGCGTCACGCCAGCCGGGTTCCCGGCATCGTCTACGGTGGCGGCAAAGATGCCCAGTCCGTGGACCTGGACCACAAGGAACTGTATTTCAGCCTCAAGAACGAGGGTTTCCATTCCTCCGTGCTGACCCTGAATCTGGATGGCGCCAAGGAGCCCGTGCTGTTGCGCGATTTCCAGATGCACCCTTACAAGCCCCTGGTCATGCATGTGGACTTTCAGCGCGTGGACCCCAAGCAGAAGATCCACGTGAAGGTGCCCCTGCATTTCAAGAATGCCGAGATCGCTCCCGGCGTGAAGCTGGGCGGCGGCGTGGTCAGCCACATCCTGACCGAGGTGGAAGTGCTGTGCCTGCCCGGCAGCCTGCCCGAGTTCATCGAAGTGGATCTGGCTCAGTTGGACGTCGGCCACACCATCCACCTGTCCGAACTGCCCCTGCCCGAGGGCGTGGAACTCCAGGCCCTGGTGCGCGGTGAAGACCAGGGCGTGGCCAACATCCTCGCCATTCGCGGTGGCGCCGCCAGCGCGGAAGGCGAGGCTGAGGCCGCTCCCGCCGCGTAAGCGGGCGCTTCCTGGCGATGCAGGCATCCATCCGCCTCATCGTCGGCCTGGGCAATCCCGGGACCGAGTATTCCGAAACCCGGCATAACGCCGGGTTTTGGTTTTGTGAGCGGCTCGCCGCCGAGTTGGGCGCGGGCTTTTCCAACGAGGCCCGTTTTCACGGCCGCATCGCCCATGCGCGGGACGCCAAGGTCTGGCTGCTCATGCCCCAGACCTTCATGAATCGCTCCGGCCAGTCGGTGGGTGCCTTGGTGCGTTTTCATCGCATCCAGCCCGCGGAAATGCTGGTGGTGCATGACGAGCTGGACATCCCTCCAGGCCAGTTGCGACTCAAGTTCGGCGGTGGTCTCGGCGGGCACAACGGCTTGAAGGACATCACCGCCCATCTCGGCACCCAGGACTATTGGCGCCTGCGCATCGGCATCGGCCACCCCGGCGATCGCAACGAGGTGGTGAACTATGTGCTGAAGCCGCCCCGGCGCGAAGAGCAGGCGGAGATCGACGCGGCCATGGAACGTGCCCTGGCGCTTTGGCCACTGTTGGCCAAGGCCGACTGGAACACCGCCATGCAACGCGCCAATGCCAAACCGGCGGCGCCCAACCCATCCAAGGAAACTCCAGCATGAGTCTGAAATGCGGCATTGTCGGCCTGCCCAACGTGGGCAAGTCCACCCTGTTCAACGCCCTCACCAAGGCCGGCATCGCGGCCGAGAACTATCCCTTCTGCACCATCGAGCCCAATGTGGGCGTGGTGGAGGTGCCCGATCCGCGCCTCAAGCAACTGACGGACATCGTCAAGCCCCAGAGGGTGGTGCCGGCCATCGTCGAGTTCGTCGATATCGCCGGTCTGGTGGCGGGCGCCAGCAAGGGCGAAGGGCTGGGCAATCAGTTCCTGGCCAACATCCGCGAGACCGATGCCATCGTCAACGTGGTGCGCTGCTTCGAGGACGAGAACGTGGTGCATGTGGCCGGGCAGGTCGATCCTTTGTCGGATGTGGAGGTCATCGCCACCGAATTGGCCCTGGCCGACCTGGCCACCGTGGAGAAGGCCCATCACCGCGATGCCAAGAAGGCCCGCGCCGGCGACAAGGAGGGGCTGAAGCTCCTGGCCATTTACGACCGTCTGCTGCCGCATCTGAACGAGGCCAAGCCGGCGCGTAGCCTGAAGCTCTCCGACGATGAGAAGGCCCTGCTCACCCCCTTGTGCCTGATGACCCTCAAGCCGGCCATGTATGTGGCCAACGTGGCGGAAGACGGCTTCGAAAACAACCCCCATCTGGATCGCCTGAGGGTGTTGGCCGAAGCGGAAGGGGCTCCGGTGGTGGCGGTGTGCGCCGCCATCGAGTCGGAGATCGCCGCCCTCGACGAAGCCGACAAGGCTGAATTCCTGGAGTCCATGGGGCTGCATGAGCCGGGTCTGGATCGTTTGATCCGTGCCGCATACAGTCTGCTGGGCCTGCAAACCTATTTCACCGCCGGGGTGAAGGAGGTGCGCTCCTGGACCATCCACAAAGGGGATACCGCCCCCCAGGCGGCCGGGGTGATCCACACCGATTTCGAGCGTGGTTTCATCCGTGCCCAGACCATCTCCTTCGAGGATTTCATCGCCTATGGCGGCGAACAGGGCGCCAAGGAGGCGGGAAAGATGCGCTCGGAGGGCAAGGAATACGTGGTCAAGGATGGGGACGTGCTGAATTTCCTGTTCAATGTCTAACTTGCTCGGACGAGGCCGCACAGCCCATGCCGGGGCGCGATGAGCTTGTCCGGCAGCCCCGAATTTCCCGGATTTCGTATGGCTTATACGTAAATCCCAATTGACAAGGAAATTGAAGGCCGGAATAATCGCCTGCTTTCTCGGTGGGGTTCCCGAGCGGTCAAAGGGATCAGACTGTAAATCTGACGGCACTGCCTTCGAAGGTTCGAATCCTTCCCCCACCACCAGGTTCAGTCGTGCCATTGAGATCGAACTGAATGCGGGTGTAGTTCAATGGTAGAACCTCAGCCTTCCAAGCTGATGACGTGGGTTCGATTCCCACTACCCGCTCCAGTTGTGTGAGGGTGGCAAGAAATTTTGCCCATGTAGCTCAGAGGTAGAGCACTCCCTTGGTAAGGGAGAGGTCGACAGTTCGATTCTGTCCATGGGCACCAGTTATGCCGGCCTGGTTTGTGACCAGGTCGATTTGTTATGTTGAGTGTGTAGTTCATCATCCGTATTGCTAGGGGATAGACGATGGCCAAGGAAAAATTTGAGCGCACGAAGCCGCACGTAAACGTAGGCACGATTGGTCACGTAGACCACGGCAAGACCACGTTGACGGCGGCGATCACCACGATTCTGTCGAAGAAATTCGGCGGAGCGGCGAAAGGCTAC